>NZ_JBLWEP010000010.1:2697-5804 GCF_048287355.1 Candidatus Electronema sp. TJ | reverse complement strand
GCCCAACATGATTCTGGATGACGGCGGCGACCTCACCCAGATCATGCACGAGAAGTACCCGGAGCTGATGCAGGAGATCAAGGGCATCTCTGAGGAGACCACCACCGGCGTGCACCGCCTGAACGAGATGGCCAAGGCGGGCAAGCTGCTGGCTCCGGCCATCAACGTCAACGACTCCGTCACCAAGTCCAAGTTTGACAACCTCTACGGCTGCCGCGAGTCGCTGATTGACGGCATCAAGCGGGCCACGGACGTGATGATCGCGGGCAAGGTGGCGGTGGTGGCTGGTTATGGCGACGTGGGCAAGGGCTGCGCCCAAGCACTGCGCCACATGGGCGCGGTGGTCTGCGTGACCGAGATAGACCCGATCTGCGCCCTGCAAGCGGCAATGGAAGGCTACCGGGTGATGACTATGGAAGAGGCCGCGTCCATCGGCGACATCTTCGTCACCTGCACCGGCAACCTGCGCGTCATCACCAGAGCGCACATGGAGGTGATGAAGGATCAGGCCATCGTCTGCAACATCGGCCACTTCGACTCCGAGATAGACATCGCCAGCATCCGCTCCCTGCCTTGGGAGAACATCAAGCCGCAGGTGGATCATGTCATCTTCCCGGACGGCAAGCGGATCATCGTGCTGGCGGAAGGACGCTTGGTCAACCTCGGCTGCGCCACCGGGCACCCCAGCTTTGTGATGAGCAACTCCTTCACCAATCAGGTGCTGGCGCAGATGGAGCTGTGGAACAACTCCGCCCTGTACGAGAAGCAGGTCTACTTCCTGCCCAAGAAGCTGGACGAGATGGTGGCCAGGCTGCACCTGCAGAAGATCGGCGCACACCTCACCACCTTGACCAAGGAGCAGGCGGACTACATCGGCGTGAATGCGGACGGCCCCTTCAAGCCGGATTATTACCGCTACTGAGCGGGCTGGGCGGCCTGCCTGGGCGCGGCATGTCCAGCAATGCCGGCTGCTTTTCTTTGTCATTTTCTCTTGACAAGCTCCAGGCGGCTGTATATGCTATCATGCGTATGACAGCGGGCATGATGTTGTCCCGCAGATTGAGCAAAGCAGCAGAACTTTCTATCAGCCTGCCGTCGAGGCCGACTGAATTTCAACGAAGCAGTCAACTTTAATGTCTTAAGGAGAAACGATCATGAAGTACGCAGCACTTGGCTTCGCCGTCGCATGTCTGCTGGTTTCCGGTTCCGCCTTCGCCAGCGAGGAGTTGGCAAAGAAGAACTGCATGGTCTGCCATCAGCTGGACAAAGCAGGCATGGGACCCGCCATGCAGGATATCAGCAAGAAGTATGCAGCTGACAAAGAGGGCGAGCAGAAGATTGTGACTGTGATCCAGAAGGGCAGCAAGGATGTAACTGGTCCTGGCAAGATGATGGCTCCTATGGCCGCAGTGAACGAGGCTGATGCCAAGTCTATTGCCAAATGGATTCTGTCTCTGTCTGAGAAGAAGTAAGCACCATTCTTCTTCGCAGCATGGATGCAAGGCAGGCATTGCGCCTGCCTTTGCTTTTTCATTTCCCCGACGGAGACTTCATTGCAGGCGGCGCAGCTCCGCAGGCAAAGGCTGAGATGCGGAGCTGCCGCGCTGCTCTTTGCCTGCCTGTTTTCTCTTCCGCGCAGCGCATCCGCTGCCTTGCCTTTGTCTCCTGTCCGCATCGCGCAGCTGGCCCGGCATCCGGTTTGGCTGAAGCTGCTCCATTTTGACCGCTCAGGCAGACAGAGCGAGGTGCTCAGCCCGGACTTCTTCCTTGCCCCTGACGGCAGGGACAATCCTGAGGCTGAGCTGAGGGCGACCATCGCCGCCTATGCCGCGCCGTGGCCGGAGAACGGCGACAGCGATGCCCGCTGCCGCTTTCCAGCCCGCTACTTCTGGCTTTCCCAGCAGGCGCAGCTGCCGGACTACTCGCTCCGCAATCCCCAGTGCAGCAACTTCTCCCGCTGGTCGCTGCCGGACAAGGTGCGTTCGCTCAGCCTCTTCCTTGTCAGCGGCTATCTCGGCAACCCGGCCTCAGTCTTCGGCCATTCGCTGCTCAAGCTCAACACCGGCGCGGCTGACGACCAGGCCGGGCTGTTTGATCTGACGGTCAACTACGGCGCGCTGGTGCCAAAGGACGAGCCGGTCGCGCTCTACATTCTGCGCGGCCTTGGTGGCGGCTATCAGGCAGGCTTCTCCGACCGCTACTTCTACACGCAGGACTTGGTCTATTCCCGCACCGAGTTCCGCGACATCTGGGACTACGAGCTGTTGCTCACGGATGCGCAGCGCACCTTGCTCGTGCTCCATCTCTGGGAGGTGCTGGGCAAGAAGTTCGCCTATTACTTCCTTGATCAGAACTGCGCCTACAGGCTGGCCGAGCTGCTGGAGCTGGTGATTGACGAGCCGCTGCTGGAGCGGGCCGCGTTCTGGTACGCGCCGGTGGAGACCTTTCATCGCCTTGAAGACCTTGACCGCCAGCGCAAAGCAGCCGGGCAGCCCGGCCTGATCAAGACGGTGCGCTTCATTCCTTCGGCGCAGCGGCGGATGCGGCATCAGTTCAGCCTGCTCCGTCCTGCGGAGCGGACAGCGGCGCAGGCGGTGATCCAGCAGGGGCCGGACGCGCTGCGCGGCAGCTTGGCCGGGCTGGAGCCGGAGCGGCAGGCCGAAGTTGCGGACGCGCTGCTGGCCTACGCCAATTACCGCCTCACCGCCGAGCAGCCTGCGCCCAGCGCGGCATCAAAGGCTATGAAAGACCGTCTGCTCCCTGCCCGTTTCCTGCTGCCGCCGAGCAGTGCGCCGCTGGCAGAGCCGCCTGTGCTGCCCTCGCCTGCCGCTGGCAGCAAGCCCATGCTCACCAGTCTCGGCCCGGCCTATGCGGCGTGGCAGAAGGCGCATCTGCGTCTGCGCTGGTCGCCTTTCATTCAAGAGAGCTTGGGCCGGAACAGCTTGGACGGAGACGAGCTGGCAGTGCTGGACACCGCAGTCGGCCTTGGCGGCAAAGAGGACACGCTCTTTCTTGATCAGTTTGATCTGATCCGCATCCGCAAGATCAAGACCAGCTTCGGGGAGGCGGCGGACGAGAGTCCGTGGTCGTGGCAGCTGCGCGGCGGC
>NZ_JBLWEP010000010.1:0-2424 GCF_048287355.1 Candidatus Electronema sp. TJ | reverse complement strand
GCCCTGTTCCTAGGGCTGGAGCAGACGGAAAGCACTGCGCTGACCGCAGAGCTGAAGTGGTTCTGGTGACAGAGGAAGGCTGTCACCAGAACAGACTGCTCCCCTATCCCTCCAGCTTCTCCTGCACGCTCGGAAAGAGCCGCATGTCAGTGTGCGGCAGGAAGAGCGCGGCCATGTAGTGCTGCATGAAATCCTGGTTCTCAGACAGCTCCATGTTGGTGATGAGCTGGCGCGTGGCTTCCCGCTCGCGGAAGCGGCCCATGTCGCTCATGCTGATCTGACAGCCAAGGAGCGACGCGTTGCCGAGATAGTAGAAATGCTCGCGGGCAATGTCCGGCAGCAGACCGATGCAGACAGCCTGCTCCAGATCAAGATACGCCCCGAAGTTGCCTGCCAGAATGACCTGATCCAGATCGGCGAAGCTGAGGCCGACAGACTCCAGCAGGGTCTGATAGCCTGCGTACATCGCGCCCTTGGCCCGCATCAGGTTGTCTATGTCCACTTCCGTGAGGATGATGTCCTCGCCGATCAGCGAGGTGTGCTTCCACGCCAGCACGTACTCCCAGCCGCTGCTGCCTTGGCGGACGCGGGGCGTGTCAAGGTCGCGGCGGAACTTGCCCTGCTGATCAATCACCTTGTTCTCCAGCAGCTCGGCCACGATGGCGATCAGGCCGGAGCCGCAGATGCCGCTCGGCTTGGTCTGGCCGACTGTGACCAGCATCGGCTCCAGCGTCTCTGGGTGTATCTGAAATTTCTCTATCGCCCCGGCGGATGCCCGCATTCCGTACTGTATCCCCCCGCCCTCAAAGGCTGGCCCGGCCGAGCAGGCCGCGCAGACCAGCCAATCTTTGCCGCCGACCACAATCTCTCCATTGGTGCCGATGTCTATAAACAGGCTGACCTTGTCGGACTTGGCCATCTGGCAGGCGTGCACGCCGGAGACAATGTCGCCGCCAACATAGGAGGCCACGCAGGGGTAGAGGAAAAGCCGGGTGGAGGGATGGGCGTGAATGCCCAGTTCCGCCGCTTTGGTCAGCGGGAATTCGCTCACGCTGGGCACGTACGGGGCCTCGCGCAGGTATTTGGGATCAATGCCGAGCAGCAGATGGGACATCACCGTGTTGCCTGCGGCCATCATGTAGGCGATGTCCGAAGGGGAAATGATCAGCTGGCGGCAGATGTCCTCGATGATGCTGTTGATGGTGCCGACCACCTTGGCCTGCAAGGCCTTCAGGCCGCCGGGCCGGGCCGCGTAGATGATGCGCGAAATCACGTCTTCGCCAAAGCTGATCTGGCCGTTGTACCCGGATGACTCCGCCAGCACCTCGCTGCTGCGCAGGTCAATCAGCACGCCGGAACAGGTGGTGGTGCCGATGTCTATGGCTAGGCCGTAGAGCTTGGCGGTGGTGTCGCCTGCCTCAACGTCAATGATGCGGAAGTTCTCTCCCTTTTTCTTGCCGCGCAGCAGCAGCAGGGTGACTTTCCAGTCCGCCTCGCGCAGGGTGCGGGGCAGATATTTGATCAGCTGCGGCAGGTCGTAATGCGGCTCCAGGTGCGCCTTGTCTGGGTGGAGCTGCTGGCGGATGCCGCGCAGCAGCCGCTGCATGTCGGCGATGTTGTCTTCCATGGTCGGCGGCGGCAGTTCGAGATACAGCTTGCTCACCGGCGGATCGGCCTGCCATTTGCCAACTAGGCTGTCCAAGGCCTTGGCCGAGACAGCGCGGGTGGTCTTCGGCTTGCGCTTGAGCGCCTTGCCGCCCTTTGTGGTCAGCTCCGGGATGGTCACCTCCACGTCCGATTCCACGAAGGAATGGCAGGCGAGGCGATAGCCCTTGTCCCAGTCTTCCTGCTTGAGATTGCCCTTGTCCGAGCGCACCTCGCCCTTGACCAGCACCTTGCATTTGCCGCAGACTCCGTCGCCGCCGCAGCAGGCGTGGACATAGACACCCGCTTTCGCGGCAGCGGCCAGCAGGCTCTCCCCTTGATTGACAAGGGCGGTGACGCTCTCAGGCAGAAAGGTGACAGTATGCTTCATGGGCAGCTCCGAAGGTGGAGGGACAGAGTTGGCGTTTCAGAACAGATGCGGCATCATAGCACACCAGGCGCGGTTCGGCAATGAGGAGCCGGGCCTTCCGCCTCACGGGGCCGGATGCCGCGCCGCATCAGCGCGTCCTGGCGTGAGATTCGTCAGCTCGGCGGCTCGCTGTGTTTGCCTTGGCCAGCAGAGTATGCTATATACAATGAGTATGGGACAGCGACGCGCCCCTTTGATGACCATGCCAAGCTGGAGGTTTTCTCCAGGCAGGCCTAGTGGAAGGGACTAGGCAGGCCTGCTCGGAGGGACTAGGCAGGCCTGGAGGGAGAGAGCAGGCCTGCCTAGAGAATCAATGCAGGCCTGCATGGGCTTTTCCTGCGGCAGGAGCA
>NZ_JBLWEP010000009.1:27859-29288 GCF_048287355.1 Candidatus Electronema sp. TJ | reverse complement strand
TTTCCTGATGCTGAGGAGGAGCCAAGGCCGTGTCCGAAACTATCGCCCTGTCGCCTGAGTCCTACGGCCAGCGCCTGATCGCCCAGAAAAAGAAGCTCCTGCCTGCGCTGACAGCGGCCATTGAAGGCCGCGACGACAGCAGACGGGAGAAGCTGCAAATGGCTGTGACCGCCATCACCGAGGCCCTGACCTTTTTCAAGCAGAGCTACCGCAACGAGATGGCCTGCCGCAAAGGCGCACTGGCCGCGCTAGGCAAAGTGCAGAACATGCTCGACAAGGCCGATTACGATCTGGCCTGCGTTGATGTGCAGGCCAATGCCAGCACCGCCGAGGCCGAGCAGGTCTTGGACAAGCTGGTGGCCAAGGGCGGCAAAGTCGGGGCCTTTGCCGCCTTTCACAGCGGCAGGCTGGCCGAATGCCGGATGGACTTCAGCCGGGCGGCTCTTCGCTTTGACAAAGCCATCGAGCTGGACAAGAGCAATATTCATTACCTGAAGGCCGCCGGGCTGCTGGCCCGCAAGATGTACCAGCACAAAAAGGCACTGGCCTGCTTCTCAGCCATGGAGAAGCTGCTGCTGGGCAAGGAGGAGGCGGGCGCGGAACTGGCTGTCGCCCAGCGGGAGATCTGCTGCACCGCTCTGCTTTCCGGCCAGTCCGGCCCGGCCATGGACTACTGCAAGAAGGCGATGAACGGCATCGCCAAGCATCTGGGCAAAAGCCACCCGGAGCTGGGCATCTGCTGGTTCCTGCTCGGCCAGCTGCAAGAGAGCCAAGGCGAGTACGAGAAGGCCGACGCGCCGTACAAGCAGGCACTGGCGATCATGGACAAAACGGACAACGATATGATCCTTGCCGGTATCCTCGACAAGCTGGCTCGCCTGCACATGGAGCTGGAGGCGGAGTTCGAGGCTGTGCCGCTGCTGGAGCGGCTGCTGAAGATCAAGACCAAGTCGCCGAAGCCGGATCTGGCCGGGCTGATCATCATCTACACCCAGCTGGCCGAGGCCAGCCGCGTCTGCGGCAATTACGACCGCTCCGAGGAGTTCTACAAGCAGTCGCTGGCCGTGACCCAGAAGCTGCGCGGCAAGGATCATCCGGCAGTCGGCAGCATCTATCAGGAGCTGGCCAAGCTCTGCGACCGGCAGCGGAAAAAGGACGAGGCGAAGCAGTACAACGAGATGGCCTCCGCCCTCTTCAAGCGCGTCTTGGAGGCCCAGGAGGCGGCTGCGGCTGCGGCAGGAGGGCAGAGCGAAGACCGGCTGACGCTGTGATGTTTCCGCTACAGTGCCGAGGAAGAGGAGAGGCTTTCTCAGGAGGAGCGCGGCAGGCGCAGCACCGGGAGATGTGGCTTGGCACATCTCCTCAGATGTGGCCTGGCACATCGCTGCGATCAGGCCTAGCACATCTGTTGGATCAGGCGTAGCACATC
>NZ_JBLWEP010000009.1:21577-27819 GCF_048287355.1 Candidatus Electronema sp. TJ | reverse complement strand
GCACATCGCTGCGATCAGGCCTGGCACATCTGTTGGATCAGGCCTGCGTGACCTCTGCGGTCATCCAAGCCGGTCCGGACGAGGCAACCACCTAACTCCTATCCATTTCCCCATCATTGCGCCATGAACCACTTTGATCAGTCCTTGGAGCTGCTGGCCTTCAACCTCAAATTGGCCAGCCGCAGCAGCCGCACCCGCATTCTGGTCAGCTCAGGCAAGGAGGAGGACAAGCAAACCCTGCTGCCGCACATCAAAGAGCTGAAAGCCGTGGGCGTGGAGTTCTTCGCCACGCCGGGCACCAGCCGCTTCCTGCTGGCCAACGGGGTCGCGAACACTGAGCTGCACAAGATCGCCGACAACATCGCCCCGAACATTCTCCCGTATCTCTCCGACAGCAAGGTTGATCTGGTCATCAACATCCTCACCGGCAATAGGGACTACGACGAATCCTCCGACTCCTCCACCATCCGCGCCCTCTGCATCGAGAACGGCATTCCCATCTTCACCAGTGTCAAGCTGGCGGCAATGACCTTGGAGCGGCTGCTCAAGGACAAAAAGCGGAACATCTTTAAATACTCGATCACTGATCCGTCTGCGCCCTGGGACATGAAGAAGCACTTCCTCCAGATGGTGCTGGAGAAAGGCGGCTTCGCCTGCTATCACGCCCATTTCGACAAGTCCTACATCATCTCGCCCGACAACCTCAAGCTCAGTCAGGCGGACATGCAGAAGAAGTGGGAGCTGTACAGGTACATCAAGGAGAACTACTCGGAAAGCGACCTGACCGAGCGGATGAGCCGCTGCATTGAGGTGATGAAGGCCCAGGGCGTGACGCACTGCCGCACCTTCATTGACGCGGACAAGACCGTGCGGCTGCTGCCGATGCAGGTGGCCCTTGCCTTGAAGGAGAAGCACAAGCATGAGATCAAGATTGAAATCGCTGTGCAGCCCTTGGAAGGCGTGCTGAACAAGGAGTCGCGGGACTTCTTTGAGCAGGCCTGCGCGCTGGCGGACGTGGTCGGCGGCCTGCCATCCAAAGACCGGCCTTTGCCGGAGAAGCATTTGGACATCATCCTCTCCATCGCCAAGAACCTTGGCAAGCCGGTGGATGTGCATGTGGATCAGGAGAACAACCCGGACGAGAACGAGACCGAGCTGCTGGCGGTGAAGGCCATCGAGCACGGCATGGAAGGCCGGGTGCGGGCGGTGCACGCGGTCTCGCTGGCCGCCAAAGACCCCAGCGAGCGCAAGCGCGTCATGCGCCTGGCCAAGGACGCGGGCATGGCCTTCATCGTCTGCCCCTCAGCGGCCCTGAGCATGAAGCAGCTCCAGAAATACGCGCCGCTGCACAACTCCATCGCCCCGGTCGATGAGCTGGTCGCCAGCGGGCTGCCTGTCTATCTTGGCGCGGACAACATCCATGACCTCTTCATGCCGCTGGTGGACGGCGACATGTGGACGGAATGCCGCTTCCTGATGGAAGCCTGCCGCTACTACGAGCTGGAGACCGTGGCCGCCATTGCAGCGGACAAGAGCGGTTTCGCCGCCTGATCCTTTCAAGGAGAACATCATGCACCATGCCGCTGCGGCCCGCCCGCCTGTTCACGACCGGAAGCAGGTCGTCTCGTGGGCCTTGTACGACTGGGCCAACTCCGCCTTTGCTACCACCGTGATGGCCGGCTTTTTCCCTGTCTTCTTCAAGCAGTACTGGAGCGCGGGCAGCGAGGTGGTGGAAAGCACCTTCCGCCTTGGCGCGGCCAACTCTGTTGCCAGCCTCTTCATTGTCATTGCCGCGCCTGTGCTCGGCGCGATTGCCGACCGCAGCGGCGCGAAGAAGAAGTTCCTCACCTTCTTCGCCTTCCTCGGCATATTGATGACCGGCGGCCTCTTCTTTGTCAGCAAGGGCAGCTGGCAGCTGGCAGCCTGCCTCTACGTCTTCGGCATCATCGGCTTTTCCGGCGGCAACATCTTTTATGACTCACTCTTAGTCTCAGTTGCCGGGCCGAAGAAGGTGGACACAGTCTCCGCCCTTGGCTTCTCCTTAGGCTATCTCGGCGGCGGCCTGCTCTTCGCGCTCAATGTCTTCATGACCTTGAAGCCGGAACTTTTCGGTTTTGCCGACAAGGCTGAGGCGGTGCGCTGGTCCTATCTCACTGTGGCTATATGGTGGGCGGTTTTCTCCCTGCCTGTGCTGCTCTTTGTCAAAGAGGAGCGGAGCGCGGACAGCGGGCGGATCGGCCTGAACGCGGTCGCGGCGGGCTTCCGCCAGCTGACGCAGACCTTTGCTGAAATCCGGCGGCTGAAGGTGGTGCTGCTCTTTCTGGCAGGCTACTGGCTCTACATTGACGGCGTGGACACCATTGTCCGCATGGCGGTTGACTACGGCCTGTCCATCGGCCTGGAGACCGGCGGGCTGATGACCGCCCTGCTGATCACCCAGTTTGTCGGCTTCCCGGCAGCCATCGCCTTCGGCAAGATCGGCGAGAAGATCGGGGCGAAAACAGGCATCCTCATCTGCATCGGCGTGTACATCCTGATCACTGTCTGGGCCTACTTCATGAGCAGGCAGACAGAATTCTACCTGCTCGCCGTCGGCATCGGCCTGGTGCAGGGCGGCGTGCAGTCCCTCAGCCGCTCGCTTTACACCCGCATCATCCCGCGCAGCAAATCAGCCGAGTTCTTCGGCTTCTACAACATGCTCGGCAAGTTCGCGGCGGTGGTCGGCCCGCTGCTGATGGGCTGGATCGGGGTGCTCTCCGGTAGCCCGCGCACCGGCATTCTCTCGCTCATCCTTCTTTTTCTCGCAGGCGGCGCGCTGCTACTCTTGGTCAATGTCGAGGAAGGGACGCGCATGGCGCAGGAGCTGGAAGGGGGAGCAGATGCCTGAAAGCACCCTGCTGTGGCATGATTATGAGACGTGGGGACTGAATCCCCGCAGCGACCGGCCCGCGCAGTTCGCCGCTGTCCGCACCAATCTTGAGCTGGAGGAAATCGGCGAGCCGCTCGTGCTCTGGTGCCGCCTTGCCAGCGACGCGCTGCCGGACCCGTGCGCCGTGCTGCTCACCGGCATCAGCCCGCAGGAGGCGGCGGGAAAGGGGCTGAACGAGGCCGAGTTCTTCCGCAAAATCGAGGCCGAGCTGGCCCGGCCCGGCACCTGCGGAGTCGGCTACAACAGCCTCCGTTTCGACGACGAGGTGACGCGCTTCGGCTTCTACCGCAACTTCCTTGATCCTTACGCCCGTGAATGGCAGCACGGCTGCTCGCGCTGGGACATCATTGACCTGCTCCGCACCGCGCACGCCCTGCGGCCGGAAGGCATCAATTGGCCGGAGCTGGACGGCTGCGTCAGCTTCCGCCTCGATCTGCTCGCCGCCGCCAACGGCATTGAGCATGACGCGCACGAGGCTCTGAGCGATGTCCGCGCCACGCTGGAGCTGGCCCGCCTGCTCCGGCGGCTCCAGCCGCGCCTCTACGACTACTGTTTCAACCTCCGCCAGAAGAGCGAGGCGGCCAAGCTGCTTGATCTGAGAAGGAAAGACATCGTCCTGCATGTCAGCGGCATGTATCTGGCGGCCAAAGGCTGCATCGCCCCGGTCATACCCCTGCTCCAGCACCCGCGCAACAAGAGCGAGATCATCGTCTATGACCTGCGCCAGCCGCCGCAGATGCTGCTCTCGATGCCCCCGGAGGCGATGGCGGAAAACCTCTACGCCCGCAGCGAGGAGCAGCCGGAGGGCTTCGAGCGGCTGGCCCTGAAAGGGGCGCATGTCAACAAGTCGCCGGTGCTGGCTCCGCTCAACACCCTGCGCCCGGAGCTGGCGGAACGCTGGCAGATTGACCTGCGGCTGGCTGAACGGCACCGCGAGCAGATTCTGGCCGACAAAACATTGTTCCGGCGGCTGACCGCACTCTATCAGCACAAGCCGGACATGCCGCCGCCGGACGCGGACGCGGCCTTGTACGAAGGGATGATCTCTGATGCCGACCGCCGCCTCTGCAACGAGGTGCTGACGAAAAATCCGGCCCAGCTTGCGGCCTGGCAGCCGCCCTTTGCCGATGAGCGGCTGCAAACGCTCTATTTCCGCTTCCGGGCGCGCAACTGGCCGGAAAGCCTCAACGCCAATGAGCAGGCGCAATGGCGGCACTTCTGCGAGGCCCGCCTGCTGGAAGGCCAGTTCGGCAACGAGCTGACCTACGCCCGCTACAAGCAGATATTAGAAGAGCTGATCAGCAGCGGCGCGGCGGAACAGCAGCCGGAGCTGTTCCAGCTGCTGGCGGATATTTGATTTAGTGATAAGTGATAAAGACGGCACCTTATAACATCATGCTCTCTTAAACCATTTTTCCATCTCCTGCGGCGCAAGAATCTTCAGCACCGGCCTGCCATGCGGGCAGTGCGAGAAGGCCGCGCAACCGCCCATCTGCTCCAGCAGGTTGAGCATTTCCTCTGGCTGAAGACGGCTGCCTGCCTTGACCGCCGCCTTGCAGGCTAAGGAAGCCAGCAGCCTGTCCATATATTCCGGCACAGCAGCGGCCAGCCCGTCAATAATGTCCTCTACAACCTCCTGCGGCGGCAGATGCGCGGCCAAGGCGGGCAGAGCCTTGATCAGCCACGTGCTGCCGCCGAAGAATTCTGCTTCCACGCCCAGCGCGGCCACCGCTTCGCGCTCTTTCTCTAGCACATCTGCCTGCTCCGGTTTCAGTTCCGCTGTGACCGGGAAGAGCAGAGCTTGGCTGGCTGGCCGCCGCTGCTGATAATTGTCCCGCAGCTGCTGATAGATGATCCGCTCATGGGCCGCGTGCTGGTCAATCACCACCAGCTGGCCATCCAATTCGCAGAGCAGGTAGAGCTTGGCTAACTGGCCGATCAGGCGCAGGCCGCCGCGTTTTTCAGGCTCCAGCAGCAGAGAAGGTCTGCTCGCGGCAGGCGGCTTGGCACATTCCTCACGGAACTGCGGCTGCGGTTCAGCGACACAGACCGCTTGCGGAGTTTGCACCTGTAGGGGCGAAAAATCTTTCGCCCCTGCATTGCCGCCAGAAGGCGCAGGGGCGGAAGTCAGAATTGTCCCTGCGTTGTTCGGCGCAGCAAAAAGCCGTGAGCGCAGCCGCTCCTGCCGCTGCCGCACCGCTTCAGCCACCGCGCTTTTCACCGCCTGATGTGCTTCGCCGGACTTGCGGAAGCGGATTTCCCGCTTGGCCGGGTGGACGTTGATGTCCGCCAGCTCCGGGGCAAGTTCCAGCAGCAGTGCGCCCGCTGGCTGCTGGCCCTTCATCAGCAGACCCTGCATTCCTTCCGCCGCCGCGTGGCGCAGCATTCTGTCCTGCACAGGCCGCCGGTTGACGCAGAGCCGGAGCAGGCCAGCCGGGCTGCCGCTTGGCAGCAGCCAGCCGCGCACGGTCAGTTCTCCAGCCGCCTCCACCGCCAGCAGCTCCTCGTCCGGCCAGCGGCAGACCGCCCGCAGCCGCTGTTCCAAGCTGGCGGCGGGCAAATCGAGGGTCTTGCGCTCATCTATATATAAAGTGAAGGCGGCTTCCGGGCAGGCAAGGGCTTGGCTGCGGATAACCTCCTCAATATGCGCCAGCTCGGTGCGCTTGCTCTTGAGAAACTTGCGCCGGGCCGGGATGTTGGCAAAGAGATTGCGCACTTCAACAATAGTGCCGCAGGCGCAGCCCGCCTCATGGACATCATGAAGAATGCCGCAGCGCACCTCGGCCCGTGTGCCCGCCGCCGCCTCGCTGGTGCGGGAGAGGATGCTCAGGCGCGAGACCGAGGCGATGCTGGGCAGGGCCTCGCCCCGGAAGCCGAGCGTGACGATGGCATCAAGCTGGCTGTCCTCGGTCAGCTTGGAGGTGGCGTGACGCTCAAGGCAGAGCAGCACGTCGTCCTGATCCATGCCGCAGCCGTTGTCCGCCACCCGGATCAGGCGCGTGCCGTCGTCTTCCACGTGGATGTCAATGCGGCTGGCTCCGGCATCAAGGGCGTTCTCAAGCAGCTCTTTGACTGCCGAGGCCGGACGTTCCACAACTTCACCAGCGGCGATGCGGCTGGCCAGCTGATCAGAGAGGATGCGTATTTTTGACATGGTTCCTTTGGCTGCTTGGGTTCTGGTTTCCGGCAGTGTACAGGAAAAAGAAATCTTTTGCAGAAATATGCATCTGCAGCCGGAGCGTCGTCAAAGGACCATGCGCTGTCATTCCGGCTGAAGGGAGGAATCTCCTCAGGATCAGAGGATTCCTCGCGG
>NZ_JBLWEP010000009.1:0-21301 GCF_048287355.1 Candidatus Electronema sp. TJ | reverse complement strand
CTCCGTTCAAGCCGCCACGCGGAAGACTTCCTCCAAGGTGGTCTGGCCTGCCAGCACTTGGCGCAGGCCGTCCTGACGGAGGGTGGTCATGGGGTGATCGGGGGCGGTGACGGCGGCCCGTTTGATCTGTCCGGCATCGGAGGTGGTGAGGATGAGGCTCTTGATCTGCTCAGAGAAGACCATCAGCTCGTAAATGCCCTGCCGCCCTTGGTATCCAGTGTTCAGGCAGGCATCGCAGCCTTGGCCGCGATAGAGGGTCGCGCTGCGAAACTCCGGCGGCAGGCTGAGGCGCTCGACATATTCCGGCGCAGGTGTGTACGCCTCCTTGCATTCCGGGCAGATACGCCGCACGAGCCGCTGGGCCATGACCGCGTTGACGGACGAGGAGACAAGGAACGGCTCCACGCCCATGTCGATCAGGCGGGTGACGGCACTGGCCGCGTCGTTGGTGTGGAGGGTGGAGAAAACAAGGTGGCCGGTGAGCGCGGCCTGAATGGCCATCTCCGCTGTCTCCAAGTCGCGGATCTCGCCGACCAAGATAATGTCCGGGTCTTGCCGGACTATGGTGCGCAGCCCGTTGGCGAAGGTCAGATCAATCTTGCTGTTGACCTGCATCTGGCTGATGCCGTTGATCTGGTACTCAATCGGATCTTCAACAGTGATGATGTTGACATCCGGCTGGTTGAGCACGGTCAGGGCCGAGTAGAGGCTGGTGGTCTTGCCGCTGCCGGTGGGGCCGGTGACGAGGATGATGCCGTGCGGTGCCTTGATCAGCTTCATCAGGGTCTCAAGGTCGCGAGGCGACATGCCAAGCTGCTCCAGCGAAAGCAGGACGTTGGATTTGTCCAGCAGACGCATGACGATGCGCTCGCCAAAGGCTGTCGGCAGCGAGGAGACGCGCAGGTCGATGTTCTTGTCCGCCACCCGAATCTCAATGCGCCCGTCCTGCGGCAGCCGCCGCTCGGCAATGTCCATCTTGGCCATGATCTTCACTCTGGAGACCAGCTTGGCCTGCACGTGCCGGGGCGGAGTGAGCATGTCATAGAGGATGCCATCCACCCGCTTGCGGATTTTGACCTTGTCTTTGTATGGCTCGATATGGATGTCGCTCGCGCCGTCGCGCACCGCCTGCGAGAGGATCAGGTTGACCAGCTTGATCACCGGCGCGTCGCTGGTGTCATCGAGCAGGTCGGCGGTCTCTTCAATCGCGGAGAGGATGGCCTCCGGATCGTCGTCATCGATGTCCTGAAGCACCTGATCCGCCGCGCCTTGGCTGTCGCGCTCATAGGCCATGTTCACTGCCAGCAGTATTTCGTCTGTGGGGGCGAGACAGGTCTTCATGCCCTCCAAGCCGAGCAGCCGCTGCATGTCATCGATCTGCTGGAAATGGAAAGGATCGGAGACGGCGATAAAGGAGTCGTCGCGGGTCGCCACCGGCATCATCTTGAATTTGCGCAGATAGGCTATGGGGATTTTCTTGATGAAAAAGGGATCGGGATTTGGCGGCAGGGAAAGGCGCAGCTCAAGGCCGAACTGAATGCTGAGGGCGTGCAGCAGCTCATCCTCAGTGATCTTCTTCTGCTGCACCAGAATCCGGCCCAGCCGCCCGCCCTTCTCCTTCTGGAGCTTGAGAGCCGAAGCGATGACTTCCTCCTTCAGGCCGAAGGACTCAATCAATATTTCCCCCAGATATCTCATCAGCGGCCCTTCAGCGTTTCTTCTTCAGCTGCTGCTTGCTCTCCGCCTTGCTGGCAGGCGGCGACTCCACTTTCTTCTCCTCGTCTTCCTGCGCTTCTTTCCGCTTCTTCTCCTGCTCGCTGTCCTGCCGCAGTTTCTCATCCTGCTCAGCCAGCTCCAGCCGCCGGAGCGCGGCGCGGACTGTGCGCAGCAGCATGGGATCAGCCTCCTTTCCGTCCTCTTCTCTGCGGGCCGCCAGATTCAAAGCCTGCTGATAGACCTCCGCCGCCTTGTCCCTGTCGCCTTCCTCAACATGAATGGCTCCCATATTGACTAACGCGTAAGGGTTTTCCGGCGCGTTCTGAAGGGCCTGCTGGAAATACTTCTTCGCTTCGTCACGCTCCTTTTCCTGCAGTTTGGCAAAGCCCCGGTCCATCAAGGCGTAAGCGTGCTCTATGTCGCGACCGGTCTTCAGAAGCTGCTCCGGCACGTCGCCGGAACCCGGCTTGACCTCCTCCATTTTGTCGCGCTTCTTGTAGTACAGATCAGCTAGCTCCGGCGAGCTGTCCAAGATGCGGGGGGCGATGAATATGAACATGTTGGTTCTGCGCTTGTTGTTCTCGTGAGTCTTGAACAGCCAGCCCAGCACTGGAACATCACCCAGCAGCGGCACCTTGTAGTCGCCGGAGGTCGCGTCTTGGCCGATCATCCCGCCAATAACCACTATTTCCTGATTATGAACGACCACGGTGGTCGTCGCGCTCCGCTTGTACGTGGTCGGCGTGGCCACGCCCGCCTCGCTCTTCAGCCGCGTGACTTCCACCCCGATGTCCAGCCGAAGCAGGTTGGCCTGATTGATCTGCGGGGTGATTTTGAGCGTGGTGCCCACATCCTTGTACTCGTAGTTGGTGTAGTCCTGCGTGCTGCCAGTCGAAGAGCTGTTTTTGCTGGTGATGTAGGGCACGTTCTCGCCCACGGTGATGCTGGCTTCCTTGTTGTCGGTGGTCAGTATCTGCGGGGTGGCGATGATGTTGATGTCGGAATCCTTCTGGAAAGCATTGACCACTGCGCCGAGGTCTGGAAAATACGCGCCCCCGATCTGCACTCCTTTCTTCAGCACCCCCAGCGTGGCTCCGGAGGACATGCCTGCGGTGCCCTTGCTGATGCCGTTGATCAGCCCGAAACTGCCGCTGGTGAAACCAGCACCCAGCGAGCCAGTCTCATCCTGAATGCTGCCCAGCCCGCCCCATTCCGGCCCGATCTTGAACTGCTTATCGACGGAAATCTCCATGATCAGGGCCTCCAAATAAACCATGCGCCGAGGGATGTCGAGCTTTTTGATCACATCCTGCAAGACAAGGTACTCCTCTTGCGATGCAGTGATGATCAGGGCGTTGGTTTCCGGGTCGGCGCTTATTTTGATATCTGACGAGAGCTGGGCCGAAGGAATGGCCATGCCTCCGACGGTGTCAATCCGGGCCGCCTCCTCAGTGCCTTTCGGCTTTGCCATGCTGCTGCTGCGGCTGGCCGCTGCGTCCGCGCCCTGCTTGCCGGTCGGCAGGTTGGTCAACACCTTGACCATTTCCTCAGCATTGGCGTGCTGGAGGTAATAGACATGGATATTGCCGCCTTCTCTGGTTACTTCCGAGTCAAGCTGCGCCAGCAGCTGCTGAATCCTCTCGATCTGCGGTTTGGGTGCGAAGACGATCAGCGAGTTGGTCCGTTCGTAGGGAATGATCTTAATCGTAGTTGGCCGGCCTCCCTTCGGGGCGGCTGACTGGATGAACAGCGGGCCGATGGCCTTGCTGACAATGTCAACTGAGGCGTATTTCAAAGGAATGATCGCTAACTCCTCTCCCACCGAAGGCACGTCCACCGCTTTAATTATGTCAAGCAGCCGGTTGATGTTGGAAAGTGCCTCGGTGAGGATCAGCAGGCCGGACTGCTCGTGCGCGATCGCCACACTGGTTTTGGATAGCAGCGGGGTGATGAAGCGCTTCATCTCTTCGGGATTTGAATGCGTCAGGGGGATGATCCGGGTGACAATCTTATCGTCATCTTGACTCTGCTCACCCTCGCGAAGAGTGGGGATGCTTTTGGAGCGCGCCTGCACCGCCGGCACAACCTTGATCACGTCGCCGCTGGGCACGGTGCTGAAACCATGCACCTCCAGCACCGACTCGAAGACCCGGTACGCCTCCTCGACCGAGAGCTGCTTGGGGGAGATGATGGTGATCTTGCCCCGCACCGCCGGATCGACGATGAAATTCTTTCCTGTCACCTCACTGATGTACTGGATGAACTTGGTAATTTCGAAGTCAGGCAGATTGAACTGCACGTTCTGCGGCGGCTTTTTTTCTTTTTCCTGCGCTTGGCCCTGCGGCGCAGCGACGCAAAGCAGCAGAAAAAGCGCGGTCAGCAGATGCGCCGCCGCGACGCGATGGAATGAAGCGAAATATCTCATGGTCAGTTGCGCATAAGTGGCGAATGAACGCTATGCCGTCGGCTAATCCATCGGCGGCGGTTCAAGGGGAAGCTCCTCCTCAGAAGGCATCGGCAGCTGCGGCTCTTCGACGATTTCAGAAGGCTCAGGAGGAGGCTCATCCACATGCAGCCCCTCCTCAGGCGGAATCTCATCTCCGGGCTGAGGCAGGTTGACTCTGCGGTTTGGCCGGACTGGCCGCATTCCCTGCGTCGCTTCCGCATCGCTTCCGGCATCCAAAAACGGTGGCGGCTGGAATGGCCTCCCCCCTCCAACCTGCTGGCTGAGTGCGCCGGGTTTGATTTCCGGCATTTTTAGAAGTTCCAGTCTGCCGTTCACATCTAAGGTGACACTGTTCCAGTCTATAGCTTTGATGATCGCACCCTGCACACCGTCGCCGACACGAAGAATCTGCTGCTCCTTTTTGCTCGTGTTGTCGATGATGATAGCCCGAGCCGTCTCATCTGTGCCGGTGACAGTCCCTGCCAGAGCTAAATTGAGGGCGGTAGGCGCAGCCTGCTGTTGCGCCTGCGGCTTTTCTTCCTGCGGCTTTTCCGGCTGAGCGGCAGCCGCCTGTTTGATCTGAAAGATGTTTCGGCGGACAATAACCTGAAAATCCTCAATCGCAGCGGCATCGGGCGCAGGCATGGCCTCTGCCTGCGCAGACTGCTTCGCCACCGCCTCATCGGCGGGCTTTGTCGGCACGCAGCTGATCTCGCGCAGCTCCTCCTCCAGCCGCCGGTAGCTTAGATGCACCCCGGCGGCCACCAGCGCGAAAATGACCGCTAATTTTGCCACTGTCCGCATCATCGTCCGCTATCGTCCCCGCCGCCGAGCTGGCTGTTGAAATCCGGCGACAGTCCGGCGAAGATAATGCCCGGCTCGCTCACCGGGCCGACGAGATCAAAAAGCAGCTTGCCGCCATCTTGAAGACGTGTTTGCAGAAGGCTGGCTGCCAAGGAACTGCCGATCGAGGCCAGAAATTCTGACTTGAGCGCGAGCTGACCGTTCAAGCGGAGCTGCGACAGGGAAAAATCAGCAGGATGAAGGCTGACCGTGCCGGAAAATTCCGCCTCCAGCAGGCGGGAAGTCGCTTTGCCCGCCTCCACATGCAGCAGTCGGTCTTGATGATGACGGAGCACGGCGTTCAGGCTGTCAAAGGTCAGCTCCTTCATGCCCAACACCGGCTTCTGGAGACTGACCGTGCCTTTCGTCGTAGAGAAACGGCCCTCAAATTCGGCGAACAGACCATGCTGCCCGTCCTGCCTGCCGGAGAAGCTGCCAGAAAGCGAACCGGCGGCTGTTCGTCCCCAACCGGCCAATATTTTTTTCAAACCGGGGCTGTCTAACTGGATGCCGTTCAGTTCGCCGCTGTACTCCAAGCCGCTGCGGTCTTTGCGCAGAGCCGCCTTGCCGCTGCCTCCGCCACCAAGTGCTTGCAGCCGCCACAGTGCTGACCAGCTGCGGGTTTTCTGCCAAGCGGCGAAATCAGGCCTCAGACTAAGCGAATCAATGACCAAGAGTGACTCCTGTCCGTCTTTGCTGCTGATCCGAATCTGGCTGAAACGGATATCCGCAGGCAGAGTCAGCCCGACCGAACCGATCCGCCAAGCAAAGACGGGCAGCATCCGGTTCAGTTCGCTCTCAGCCTTAGCTTTGACCGCCGACGAGGGAAACTGGAGCCAGAGCATGAGCAGCAGCACGGCGGCGGTGTAGAGAATATAGCCGCAGAAGCCTTTACCCGGCAGAAGCCGCTTCATCCGCATGGCTCAGTCTCCAACTTTTTTCGCCTGAACAAGACTGATCACCCGCATGATCACGTCCAGTGCGCCGTCCCGCTGCGCCTTCCGGCTCACTTGCACCGTGAGCCGCTCGACCTCGACCACATGCTCCGGCGACTCGATCCGCTCCAGCAGCTCCACCAGTTCGTGGAGCTGCATATCCTGAAACTTTATCTCCACCGCCACCTGCTGTAGTTCGCCCTCGCCAGTGGGATCAGAGGGTTTCATATAGAGAATGTTCTCCTTGAGCTTGCCTTCCACCGCCTTCTGCTCAAGAAAATTGAACAGGCTGAAATCAGACGGACGGCGGGCCACCCGCTCGCCAAGGCTGTTGTTCTGACGGCTGAACTGGCTGATCTCGGCCTGCAAGGCACGCATCTCCTCAAGCCCCTGTTCGCGGGCGCGGATGCCCCGTTCCAGCCGTTTTCGCTGCTCCAGCAGAGGGAATAAGACAAACTGAATCATGCCAAATACGAGCAGGGCTGCGCCGCAGATAAGCAGTGCGCGGCGGTCTTTCCGGCTGAGCTGCCGCATTAGGAGGCTCCTCCGACGGCCCGGAGCTGAAGCCGCAGCTCGAACTGGATTCCTTCCTCCTGTTTGCCCTTAGTGGCGGAAACGATTCGCACCTCAGTGTAGCGGCTGGACTTGCTGAGCAGACTCTGGATGGCATTCACATTGTTAAAAGCATCAGTCGTGCCCTTGATGGTGACCGAGTTCTGGTCAAGCAAAAAACGATCCACCTGAAGCTGAATCGAGGACGGAATCCGGGCCGAGATGTCGGCCAGCACGAACAGAGCGCGCTTCTCATCGGCAAAGATGGGCATGACTTCCGCAGAGCCGCCGATGCCTTTGCGCAGAGAGCGCATATGCATGAGCGGGTCCGGCCCCGGTTTGACCCCCGGAAAGCTCTCCTCGAATATTTTGTTCATATTAACCGTCAGGCGGTCTTGTTGCCTCTGCCGCATTCTGCCGTCCAATAGCAGCCAGCCGCCACCTGCTATCAAAAGCAGGCCGACGGCGGAGGCCAGAGCGATCAGCTGTTTTTTTGAACCAAGCAGGCGGCGCGGCGGCGCGAACTCTCCCTGCCGGAAGTTCAATCCGGCATCCCGACCCCGGCGGCCCGTCTGATGCAGGGCAAGGGCAAGGGCGGCATCATACAACGCAGGCTGCCATTGCCCAGCGGCTGACGCACTCAAGCTGGCCGCGCCGTCCCGCGTCAAATCGCCAGTTCTGCCGGGAAGGCCGAGACCAGCCTCCAGCAGCCCGCTGAAGCCGGGACAGAGAAGCATCGTGCCGGAAAGGATAAAATACTCAGGCCGCACTGCCGCCATGCCGCTTTGCATGGCGAAGTAGTCCAAGCTCCGCCGGACAAGGTCGCAGAGGCTGCTGACCGCCGCCTCCGGATCTGTCGCTCTGATGCCGCCGTCTTCGTAACGGAACACCGTGCGGGTGAAAACCTCGTCCGGCCAAGCCAGACGGCGCATAAAAAGAATTTCCCCGTGGCGTATCAAGGCCATCTGCGCCGCGCTAACCTCGCCGTGCAGAAGAAGAAAGTCGCTGCCGGTATGCTCGGTGCGGCAGAGCCGGTCGCCCAGCGCATGCAGGGAAGGACAGACACGTTCCGGCTCCAAGCCGCAGGCATGAAGGGTATCCAAGAGCTGGCTCAGGGCCTCTTTCTCGACCGTCGCAGCCAGAAGGGCAGTTTTGTTCTCGCCGCCGGAGGCCGAAAGAGTGGAGATGACCTGCGCCTCTATCGGCAGCAGGAGTTGCTCCTCCAACTCAAAGGACAGCACTTGGCGGATTCTTTTCTCGTCAGCGAAAGGCAGACTGATGTTGCGCAGATTGAGGCCGGAGAGAGCCAAGCCGACAGTGCAGCGGTTCAGCGGCTGACTCAGACCGAGCCGCGCCATGAGCTGCGGCAGCTCCTCAGCCAGATTGTCCGATCCATGACGGAACAGGGAAGCACAGGCCGTCACTTGAGCATCCCGGCCTGCGCCGACCACCGTCACCCCGGTCAGCAGATCGTCGCCAATGTCTATGCCTGCCGATATCTGGGACATGCCTTTCTGCGGCTCATTCCGCCTTCCACCAGAGCAGCTCCTGCTCCTGATTGTCCATCCGATGAATCAAGCCCGCGCCGCTGCGCCGCAGCCCCCTGAACTCCGCCTGCACTGTCACTTTGAACCAGCTGCTGCTGACCGTGACCAGTTCCTGATCAAAAACAATGTCGCCGGGATGGCCAGGAACCTGCGAGGGCCAGTCTGGCTGCTCCAGTTTGTCCTTGTTTTCTTCCTCTTGGCGAAACTCAATCAGCTTGGCGGCCAGCTCCTCGGTCATATCTTCGTGCAGGGCCAGCAGCACTACAGCCGGGGCGGTGTTGATGTTGATCTTGCCCTCGCGACCAACAGCGGTGAGGGCATTAAAAACAACACGTTTCCGCTCCGCCTCCTCTTGTTCTCCACCGCGCAGCAGCTCCTCCCAACCTTTGATCAAGAACAGCTCCTCAGTCAGAAAAATCGGCCTGTCCGCCGGAGCGTAAGGCGGCGATTGGCCGTTGTAGTGCGTCCGCTCCGCACCATTATCCCGTTCTTCATCATCCTCGTCGATCCAGTCGGCCAAACTGTCAAGCAAGGTGTTCACTTCGGCCTCATCGTTGATTCCGGCAGCTTTGCTTAAAAAACGCTGCCACAACTCTCGCTGTTTTTTTTCTTTGTCCAGCTTTTGTCCGTCTTTATTTTTTTTATTTTGCTGCTCCTTTTTGTCCTCTGCTGTCAGTGCCAAGGCATTGATCTGGAGAAGGCCGGAAAGGTCCGTGACCTGAATCTTCAACTTGCCGTCCGGGAAGAGGGCAGACAGATTTTCCGCCTTGAAGATGCCCCAGCGGTCAAAAGCCGAGTCGTGCTTGTTATCCCGCTGATCAGTCAGCAGTGCCGCTTGTGCCAGTCTCAGACCAGAGAGCAGCATCGCATCCAGCTGCGCCAGCGCACCCTGATTAGCGGCGGCCTGCATTTGCCAGCTCACCGAGCTGCCAAGCTGCACTGTCACCGCCACCATGAAGCTGACCGCCATCAGGGTCAGCACCAAAGCCATGCCTTTCCGATCGCGGAGCATGGCTCAGTCCTCCTTCGGCTGCGGGCGGATTAGCCCTGTAGGCAGGAGAGCTGTGGTCTGAAAACTGATTGAGGCATCCTGCTCCTCATCCAGCCAGAATTCTAAACGACAGGCGACAGCGGCAGGCAGGCTGCGCTCCGTCTCCTCGCTCTCTTTGACAGCGGTGTCCCAACTGTCCTGCTCCTCGCCGTTCCGGTTGAAAAAGGTGAATTTCACTGAACGCAACCGGTCGGCCAGAAGAAACGCCTCCGTCTCGCCACCGTTTTTCTGCTCTTCGCTGACAGGCATGTTCAGGCTGTCAGCTCGCAGCAGGAGGAGCTGGCGGGAATTGCTCTTGTCCGGCTGGAGGGCGTAGCTGATAAGACCAAGGCCGGGTAGGCCCTTCTCTGGGTCAAAAGAGAGGTGAGCGAGCGAGACGAAGGTAAGCAGGCGGCTCTGCTCAAGGCCGCCCTCCTTTCCGCTGACAAAATTTGTATCATCCGTCAGAACTGCCGAGGAAATATCCTCGCTGATTCGCTCCAAAGCCACTTGTGCCCGGTAATAGACATCTCCCTGATCCATTGCCCCTTCCATCACCCGGACCGAGCCAGAAAGGGAGACAGAGACCATCGCCACGACCATGCCCAAGATCAGCATGGCCAGCATGATTTCCAGCAGGGTGAAGCCGAGTTGCCCGCCACTGCTCATTCCTCACCCTCGACCGGCTCGATCTTGGCCATGATCAATGCGCGGACAACAAGGCTCTCGTTCTCGTCCCGGCTCACGGTCAGCTCCAGCAGCTTGAGCAGCCCTATGCCATCCTTGATCCCGGTCTCGTCGTCATCCAGCTCTTTCACCTCAGCTCGCCAGCGGTATTCTGAGAACTCATCCTCAAACTGGCCACTGTCATTGCTCAGGCTCTCGTAACCGGCCAATTCCAGCGCGGCTAGCTTCTGCCGGGCCAGCAGGGCAGCGGCCGTTTCAAAACGGGACAGTGAGGCCATGGACAGGCTCTGCGACTGGGAGGCGAGCAAGGCGGTGAACGACATGGCGATCACCGCCACGGCGACCATCACCTCCAGCAGGGTGAAACCTCCTGCCTCATATCGGCCCATGCTGCTCCTATTGCGCCTGCGTCAGCAGGATGCGATCTTCCTCCAAGCTGACGCGGCCTTCAAAAATCCTAGTCAGACCGAGAAAGGGGGAGAGCATCACTGTCAGCTCATCACCGTTGTCATGGCGAAAATAGACCGCTGTCTTGTCCGCATAGCCGCGCCGGTCAAAGATGATGCTCATTCCGGTGCCGCCGCTGCGATGAGCGGCAGCTATCTCAGTCACCCTCACCGGGCCACCGAGCTGAATTTTTCGCTGAACCTCGCTGTCCAGTCCTTCCGCCGCGTCGGCGGGAACAGCGATGAAACTCCGTCGCTCCCGGTCATAACGAAGGACAAAGGCTGTCCGCCGCAGCCGCGCTTCTTGGCCGGTTTCGGCGACCAAGCCGACAAAACGGCGCACCGCCGAACGCAGCTCGCCGCCGGAAAAAGCGGAATAAATTTGGGGCAAGACAAAACCCGTACTCAGGCTGATCAAGGACATGACCACGATCAGCTCCAGCAGAGTGAAGCCGCGTTTACAGCTCCCAGCTGTTGACATCCGCACCTTCTCCCTCTCCCCCTGGCTCGCCGTCAGAGCCGTAAGACATCAGGTCAAAATCGCCGTGCAGGCCAGGGCTGATGTAGACATAATCGTTGTCCCACGGATCCTTTGGCACAGATTTTTTATCCAAATAGCCGCCGTCCCGCCATTTTTTCGCCAAGCTGCCCACCGAGGGCGGTTCGACCAATGCCATCAGTCCCTGCTCAGTGGACGGATATTTTCCATTGTCCAATTTGTAGAGCTTGAGTGCCTGCGCTATTGCTCCGATATCCACACCCGCCTTGGTCCGTCGGGCCTCCTCAGGCCGGTCCATGATCCGGGGCACGATCATGCCCGCCAGAATGCCGAGGATGACGATAACCACCATAAGCTCAATCAAGGTGAAGCCGCGCATGTTGTCGGTCAGCCGCATCTGTCTTGTTTTCATCATGGGAACACCTGTTCAGGGTGGACTTTTGCTCCGTTTTATGGCACTAATTAATCTGTGCGTCGGTGGTACGCCGCGAACGTACCTCTTCAGAATACCAGCATGCCGGAAATTATGAAATCGGAAACAGCGAAAAAAAACAAAGTCAATCTGCACGGAAAGCAGAAACGTTTTCTACGCAGCTTAGGCCATCATCTTGAGCCAGTGGTGCAGCTCGGCAAGGAGGGCCTGAGCGAAAATCTGGCCAAGGCGGCCCGCGATGCCCTCAAAACCCGCGAGCTGATCAAGGTTAAGCTGGGCCAGAACTGCGCTGTCTCCGCCGAAGAGGCTGCCGCCGCTCTTTCTGGCCTGACCGGTTCGGTCGTCGTGCAGCTAATCGGCAGAACTATCCTCCTGTATCTGCCCAACAGAAAGCTCAAGCCAGAAGAACGCATCCGCCTGCCCAAGGCCGGCGAGACGGAAGAATAACGCGGCGGTGGCACTACTGGCGCAGGATGCTCTTCTCGGCGTTTATTTTTTTGCACCCGTCTTAAGCTCCTGTAGCTTTTTGTCCAGCGTGGGGATGAGCTGTTCCTGAGGGATGCCCTTGAACTGCTCCATGTAGTTGCGCACCAAACTGATGCCCTCGACAAAGACATCGTAGGCCATCCACGTGCCGTTCTTCAAGATCATGACATAAGAGACTGGGATGCTTTTAGCCGCGTCCACAAACATGGTCTTGACTTCCGCTCGGTCGCCCTTGAGCTGCTCCTTGCCGAACTCAATTTTCATGGAGACATACGCATCCACCTTGTCAATATAGACATGGCCAAGCAGCTTGGCGAAACGGGCGGCAAACTCCTCCCGCTGCGTCTGCGGCAGCCCCTGCCACGGCTTGCCCACAACCCGCTTGGACATCTCCTGAAAATCAAAATGCTCCGAAACCAAGGTGACAATCCGGTCAATCCGATTGTCCACGGTGTCGTTTTTAAAATCCGGGGCCTTGAGCTGGGCAATCACCCGCTCGATGAAGGGCTTCACCTGCTCGGTGGGATCAGGCTGGACAGCGGCGAAGCCCAGCCCGGCAGTGGCCAGCAGCAGGAGAAAAAACATACTGCGCAGCATTGTTTTCATCAGATCACCTCATGCTTAAAGTTTCTCATCCGTCCTTGGTGAGGAATGCTTCCGCGACTGTTTGCGGTACTGGAAATAGCCGTCTCGGAACGCCTTGTAGGGATCAATAGTCAGACCCTTCGCCCCTTCATATTCGCCCAGCCGCAGCGAAATGTTGTTCACTCTCCGGCCCACGTAGATCAGCGTGCTTTCCTGCCACGTGTCCGCCAAGAAATAATAGGGTGTCATGGCCAGCCCGTCAAGCGTGGTGCCGGTCAGCTCGCGGACGGTTGTCGCGCCCAGCAGCGGGGCCACCAGATAAAAGCCGTCCGGCACACCCCACGTTTCCAGCGTCTCGCCAAGGCCAGCCTCCACCCGCTTAAAGCCAAACTCCCGACCGGCCACATCGCCCAGCCCGCCCACACCGCCGATGGTGTTGATGACAAAGCGTGTCAGCAGCGTGCCTGCGTCGGCAAAGCGGAGCTGGAGCAGGGTGTTGACAAAACGCACTGGCTCTTGGAGGTTGTAGCAAAAATTATCCACCGCCTGCCGGACATCTTCTGGCAGAGTGTTGCTGTAGGCCGAGGCCACAGGTTCCATCACCCAGGTGTAGGAGACATCGTTGAACTCAAACATCAGCCGGTTGAAATGCTCGAAAGGATCAGGCACCGCCTCCTCTGCCGGAGTGTCTTCGTAAAAGGAGTCGTCAAGGACATCTGTCCCGCCGTCCTCCGCCTGCGCCGCGCCGCACACGGCAAAACAGAGCAGGGCAGTGCGCAGCAGCAAAGTTGTCTTCATGGCAAGGACTTATTTCACGCCGCCAAGGGCGAATTTGGAAATCAGCGATTCAATGTCCAGCGAGGACTCGGTGTCAACAATGGTCTCGCCGGGCTGATAGTTGACCATGTCGCCGCCGGGCAGAATGCGGATGAACTTGTCGCCGATGATGCCCTGCGATTTGACTGAGGCGATGGAGTCTTTCGGCACTTGCACGCTCTTGTTCAGCTTGAAGGCGGCCACAGCCTTGCCCGCATCGTTCAGGCGCAGCTCGGCCACGGCCCCCACGGCCACGCCGGCAATTTGCACTTCAGAGCCGGTTTTGATTCCGGCCACATTCTCAAACTCGGCATAGAGGGTGTAGGTTGTGCCGCCGGTCAGCCAAGACACTTCGCCCAGCCGCAGGGCCAGCCAGCCAAAAGCGGCCAAGCCAAGGACAAGGAAAAGGCCGACTGCGATTTCCACACGGGAATTGCTGTTCATAAACGCTCCTGTTTGCTCCGCAGGAATCAGATGCCCATCGTTTTTTCGGCAAAGTCGCGGAGGTGCGGCTTGTCCGACTTGATGATTTCGCTCGCCTTGCTGAAGACATCAGCCTCACCTTTGTTGATGAGGACGATCCGGTCCGCCAGCTCAAAAACCTTGGGAATGTCATGGCTGACGATCACCGCTGTGTAACCGAGCTGCTGCTGCATCCGTTGGAAAAGGTTGTAAATCTCCAAGGTCATCAGCGGATCCAGCCCGGTGGTCGGTTCGTCGAAAAGGACGATTTCTGGCTCCAATTGCAAGGCGCGGGCCAAGCCGACCCGCTTCTTCATGCCGCCGCTCAACTGGGCGGGATATTTTTCCTCATGCCCGGCCAGCTCCAAGGTCGCCAGCGTGGCCATGACTTTCGCCCGAATTTCCGCCTCCTTGAGCTTGGTGCGCTCACGCAGCGGCAGGGCGATGTTTTCAAACACGGTCAGCGAGTCAAAGAGCGCAGCCCCTTGAAAAAGCACACCAAATTTAGTGCGGAGCTGACGGAGCTGGCTCTGACCCATTTTAGCCACATCCTCGCCGTCCACCAGTATCTGGCCGCTGTCCGGCTTGAGCAGGCCGAGTATCAGCTTCAGGGTCACGCTTTTGCCTTGACCGCTGCCGCCCGCGATGACCGTGGTCTTGCCTTTCGGCACAGCCCAACTCGCCTCGTTCAGCACCCGGTGCTGGCCGAAACTCTTGCTTACCCGGACAAACTCAATCGCTGTCGTTGCAGCGGCTGCACTATACGTCATTTCCGCCCCCTTTACAACAGCACCGCTGTCAGCAGGTAGTCAAAAATCAGCACGGCGATGGAGGAAAGCACCATGGCCTGAGTTGTGACTTTGCTCACGCTCTCTGCGCCGAAGCCCGCGCCACGGATGCGGTGGACAAAATAGCCGCGCCCTGCGCTGATCCAGATCACCAGCAGGGCAAAGACAAAGGACTTGATCAGGCCGAGGCGGATTTCGTGATTGGTGATGCTCTGGGTCATGCTGCTGAAATAGGAACCGGAATTAGCCCCCATCAGCCGCACTCCGGCCAAGTAACCGCCCCAGATGCCGACCACGTCAAACATTGCCGTCAGCAAAGGCACGGAAATGACAGCGGCCAAGAATTTGGGCGAAATCAGGTAGCGGAAAGGGTCAACGGCCATGCACTCCAGCGCATCGATCTGCTCGCTGATGCGCATAATACCGATTTCCGCGCAGATGGCTGAACCGGCCCGGCCCGCGACCATCAGGGCAGTGAGAATCGGCCCCAGCTCCATGATCAAGGTCAGGGAGACCGCCGAGCCGAGCATTCCTTCCGCCCCGAATTTATTGAGCGTGTAGGAGCCTTGCAAGCCCAGAACCATGCCGGAGGAAAGCGCGGTGAAGAAAATCACCACAATTGAGCCAGCACCGATGAAGCGGAGTTGGCGGAGCAGCTCGCGGCCCCGGAAAGGCCGCCGGAACAGCCCGGTCAGCGCGGAGACGAGGAACAAGCCCATGCTGCCGAGATCGGAAAGCAGGGCAAGACAGTGGTCGCCAATGTGGAAAAAGGGCGCGGCCAACGCGCTGATCTTGTTGTTCTGCAAGGGATTCTGTCGCTGTATCGTGATGAGGGAATGCCGCCGCAGTTTAGGGCAATGTACCATAACTTGGAAAAAAAGCCCAACGGTTTTACGCAGTCTCTGGGCTTATTTGAGCCGTAAAGGAATGCCGGAGCAGACCAGATAGACCTCGTCGGCCAAGGCGGCGGCGATTTGATTGCAGCATCCGGCCAAGTCGCGGAAGCGGCGGGCGGTTGGATTGTCTGGGACGATGCCCAGCCCCACCTCATTGGTGACCGCCAGCACCCGGCCCTGATGTCTGCGGGCTGCCACGCCGAGCTGCGCCGTCAATTCGGCAATCCGCTCCTCGCTGACTGCGCCGCCAGCACGTTCCGCCTCGTGCATCAGATTGCTCACCCAGAGGGTCAGGCAGTCGATAAGCACCGTGCTTCCGGCAGCTGTCTGCGCCTCCAAAAAATCTGCCAAGCGCAGCGGCTCCTCCGCCGTCTGCCAGCCTCGTCCTTCGCGCACACGACGGTGCCTGCGGATGCGTTCATCCATCTCTGGGTCAAGCCGTGGGCAGGTGGCGAGAAACAGCCGGGGCGTGTCAATGCCTTCTGCCAGCTTCTGGGCGAAGGCGGATTTGCCCGATCTGCTGCCGCCGACAACAAGGGTGAAGCCGCTCATGACATAAAATTATTTTTTACTCTTGACAAAAGCGCAGATCATGCCGATGAATGCAGTCACTGCCGCAATTATTGCAGCATAATACAGGAACAACGCAAAAGCGTCACGGAATTTCTGGCAGCGGCGCAGAAGCGTTCACCTCAAAAGGAGAACAAAATGAGAATAAACGGCAACAAGATGCGCAGCAAATTGGGAGACCGGCAGCTTCTCAAAGCTGCCGCCTGCGGGCTGGCACTTTTCGGGCTGCTGGTCGGCTGCTCAGAGGGGCGGAAGGACGGAGAAAAAGGCGCGGTGGAGCGGGCCTCGGACAAAGTGGCGCAGAAGGCGGCGGAACAGCTGACCAAGCCGATTGACAAGGCCAAGGATTCGCAGGCACTGCAGAACGCTCAGAATCAGCAGCTGGAAGAGACGGCCAAGCAGACGCAGCAGTGAATCACGGCAGGAGCGGCGGCCCGTCATCCTCTCCTGCCAACACCAAGGCCGCGCCGGAAACCAGTGCTTCGGCGGTTTTCCGGCGGGCCGAGACGAGCAGGCGTTGCACTGTGCCGCGCGACACGCCCATCCGTTCGCCCGCCTGCTCCTGAAATAAGCCTTCCACATCGCAGAGCCGGAGAGCTTCCAGCTCGTCACGAAACAGACTGATCTGCTGGAGATTGCGCAGGGGAATGCCGTTCGGCTTGAAGATCTGGCCGGAAAAACGGCCCTCGCAGCAACGCTGCTTCTTTGGGCGCGGCGACATGCGGCTTCAGTGGTGGCAGTTGCCGTCACCTTTGCAGGTCTGCTCTGGCCGCATCTGTGGAAACTTGCCAGCCAGCATTCCGCTGACCGCTGCCTCCACCTTGCTCAGAGCCGCCTGATCGGCATAATACACCGTAATGCCTGCGGCGGCAAAGGCCTGCATGGGCCGTGCGCCAAGCCCGCCGACCACAATTGCCCCAACGCCTTTGTCCTGCAGCAGATTGACCGGAGCCACGCAGCCACCTGCGCCGTGCTCCAGATTGGCCACAGTGTCAACTGAGGCGACTTTGCCCTCCTGAATATTGATCAGGGTGAAAAGGTCGCAGTGGCCGAAATGGCCGGAGACCTGCGCGGCAAGGCCGCCGGGATTGTTCGAGGGCACGGCCAGCAACATTGATGCGTTCATGAGTCTGCTCCTGTTGTGAAAAGAAAGAATTGGCTGCGGCAGCCGCAGTTCGTGATGAACATATGCACAAAATCTACTTGTCCCGCCCGTGCCTGTCAAGCAGGAACTGCGCACAAAAAAACAGCGGCGGCGCATGGACAAGCGCGGCGGAATAGTGTACTTTGCCTTATTTCATGCAGTTTCACCATCGGCGGCGGCAATAGTCCGCTGCTGCATACGACAAATCAGGGCAGAGGCGGGCTTGCCGCACCTGCTATTCCTCATTCATGCGCATACGACTTTTTCTCTTGCTGTTCAGCCTGCTGCTGCTCTCTTTTCTGCTGGCCTGGCCAGCGGCGGGAGGAGACAGCAGGCCGCTCATCGCCGACATCACCCTCACCGGCTCCGGCGGCAGGCTGCTGCTCTCCGCCGCTGTCAAAGACTGCTTCACCAAAGAAATGCTGGAGGGCGTGCACAACGGCATTCCGGTCACTTTCCGCTTCAAGCTCCGGCTGGAGCGGCACCGCAGCTGGTGGCTGAATCAGACGGTCAACAGCTTGGGCATCAACCACACCCTGAGCTATGATCCGATCCGGCGGGACTACCAAGTGGCCTTCGCTGAATACGACCAGCCCCGCGCCACCCGCTCGCTGGCCGAGGCGGAGCGGATGATGGCCGAGCTGGACAGGATCGAGCTGGCGCGGCTGGACAAGCTGATTTCCGGCGAGAAATACGCCCTGCGCATCAAGGCCACGCTGGTGGAGAACACGCTGCCCTTAAGCATTCACTCCCTCATCCCTTTCTATTCCATCTGGAATTTTGAGACCGACTGGCGGCTGGTCGAATTTTCCTACTGAGGCGGACGGTCATGCTCAGTCCTGAGCAGCGCAAAAAGAAGCAGCGGCTGATCCGCACGGTCATTATCTTCTGCCTGCTGCTGATCCCCCTGCTGATCTGGCTCCAGCGGCAGCTCCTGCAAGGCGAGCTGAACCTGCCGGTCTCCAGCACGGTGCTGATCTTCGCTCTGATCAACATCAACGGCCTGCTGCTGCTGCTCATGCTCTACCTGATTCTGCGCAATCTGGTCGAGCTGCTCTTCGAGCGCCGCAGCCGGATCGCCGGGGCGCGGCTGCGGGGCAAATTAGTCGCCGCCTTTGTCTCGCTCTCCATCCTGCCCACCGCCGTGCTCTTCGTCTTCGCCCTCGGCTCAGTCTCCACCTCAATGGACTACTGGTTCAACACCAATGTCGAGGACTCGCTTGAAGCCTCGCTCAGGCTGGCGCAGGACATGTTTCAGGAGACCGAGAACCGGGCCGCCAACATGGGCCGACAGTTCAGCCTGCTGCTGGAGAATGTCGACCTCAGCTTGGAGGACAGCGGCGGCCTGCAGCAGCTCTTCAGCAAGACCTTGGCCATGGCCCCGCCCGGTGCGCCAGACGCGCTGATGCTCATTGACCGCCATTTGCAGGTGCGGGCGGCAGCCAAAGGCGAGCGGCTGGCCAATGCCGCCCTGCCGGACATGCCCAGCGAGGCCTTGCGCCGGGCGGCGTTCAGCGGCTCACCGGAGATCATCACCCGGCAGACCGGCAGCGGCGAGCTGGTGCAGGCCATCGTTCCGGTGCGGCTGAAGGATCAGCAGCAGGCCTTTCTCGTCACCAGCCTGCTCATCCCGGCGGAGAAGCTGGCCCTGATGGAGTCGGTCTCGCAGGGCATCACCGGCTACAAACAGCTCATTCTGCTCAAGGCACCGATCAAGCTGAGTCTGATCATCATGCTCCTGATCGTCACCCTGCTGATCCTTTTCGGGGCGATCTGGTTCGGCTTCTACATCGCCCGCTCCATGACCAGCTCCATCAACAAACTGGCCGAGGCCACGCAGCGGGTCGCGGGCGGCGAGCTGAATTTCACCATTGAGAAGGATTCAGACGACGAGCTGGGCCTGCTCGTCGACTCCTTCAACTCGATGACTGCCGACCTTTTAGCCAGCAACAGCCAGCTGGCCGAAGCGCACCAGGCCTTGCAGGAGTCAAATCAGATCTCGGAGCAGCGCCGCCGCTATCTGGAAGCCATCCTCCGCAACGTGGCCGCCGGTGTCATCGCCATCAACGAGCAGCATCAGGTCACGATCATCAATCCCTTTGCCGAGAAGCTGCTGCGGATTGACCCTGCGCTTTTTCTCCAGCGTGATTTTCATGAGGTGCTGCCACTCTCGCACGCGGCAGTGCTGGAGCAGTTCTTCAGCGACCTGCGCGAGTCAGGCCAGCGGAGCATCGAGCGGCATCTGAGCCTGACTGTGCGCAAGGGCGAGACCTACTCGCTCCTGGTCAACATCACCCGCCTGCTTGACGACCGCGAGCGGCCCATCGGCTACGTCATTGTTTTTGACAACTTGACCAAGCTGGAAAAAGCGCAGCGTCTGGCGGCCTGGCAGGAAGTGGCCCGCCGCATCGCCCATGAGATCAAGAACCCGCTCACGCCGATCCAGCTTTCGGCGCAGCGGCTGCGCAAGCGTTATCTGGAGAGCATCAGCAAGGACCGGGAGATATTCGACCAGTGCACCGCGACCATCATTCAGCAGGTGGACGAGATCAAACGCTTGGTGACGGAGTTCTCCGACTTTGCCCGGATGCCGCGCATCAAGAAGCAGCAGGCAGATTTAACCGCATTGGCGGCGGACACGCTGGTGCTCTACCGCGAAGGCTGCAAGCATATTGATTTTCAATTGGAGCGCGGCCCGCTTCCGCCTTTCTCCTTTGATCCGGTGCAAATCCGCCGGGTGCTGATCAACCTCTTGGACAACGCGGTCAGCGTCCTCAGCAGCGGCGGCGCGGTCAGCATTGTTCTCTGCCTTGACCAGAATCAGGAGACGGTCAGCGTCACGGTCAGCGACAACGGCCCCGGCATCCCGGAGGAGGTCAAGCGGCGGCTCTTTGAACCCTACTTCTCCACCCGCAAATCCGGCACCGGCCTTGGTCTGGCCATTGCCAACACCATAGTCTCCGAACACAACGGCTCCATCCGGGTGCAGGACAACGTCCCGGCCGGCACGACGGTCATCGTGGAGCTGCCCTTTCTCCGCGAGGAGCCAGCATGTCCGCAACCATCCTGATCATTGACGACGAAAGCGCGATCCGCGAGAGCCTCTCCGGCATTTTGGAGGACGAGGGCTTTCAGCCGCTGGCCGCCGCCTCTGCCGAAGAGGGCCTGGCTCTGCTGGCGCAGCAGGACATCCACCTTGTGCTGTTAGACATCTGGCTGCCGGGCATGGACGGCATCGAGGCCCTCAAGCGCATCCGGCAGGACTGGAGCGATATTCCGGTGATCATGATCTCCGGCCACGGCAGCATTGAGACCGCTGTGCAGACCACCCGCATCGGCGCATTTGACTTCATTGAAAAGCCGCTTTCGTATGACAAGGTGGTGCTGGCGGTCAATCAGGGCCTGCGGATGGCCCGCCTGGAGCGGGAAAACCGCCTCCTGCGCGAGGCCGCGCCTGCCGGAGCGGCGGTCATCGGTGAGTCTCAGGCTGTCCGTCAGCTGCGGCGGCAGATCGAGCGGGTCGCGCCTACGGACGCTTCGGTGCTGATCCTTGGCGGCCACGGCACGGGCAAGGAGCTGGCCGCGCAGGCCGTCCACCGCCAGTCGTCCCGCGCCGCCAGCCCGATGATCGCGGTCAACTGCGCCGCCATCCCGGAGGAGCTGATTGAGTCCGAACTCTTCGGCTATGAGAAAGGGGCCTTCACCGGCGCGGACAAGGCCAAGCACGGCAAGTTTGATCAGGCCGACGGCTCGACGCTCTTTCTTGACGAGATCGGCGACATGAGCCTGAAGAGCCAGGCCAAGGTGCTGCGTGTGCTGCAAGAGAAGAACTTCGAGCGGGTGGGCGGCGGCAGGATGATCGAGGTGGATGTGCGCATTCTGGCGGCCACCAACAAGGACTTGGAGCAGGAGATCAAAGCCGGGCAGTTCCGCGCCGACCTCTTCTACCGCCTGAACGTCATCCCGCTGCGCATCCCGGACTTGAAAGAGCGGCTGGAGGACATCCCGCTCTTGGCGGCGGAATTCCTCCGCCAGCTCCGCAGCCGGGGCTTGGGCGAGAAACGTCTGGACGACGGCGCACTGGCCCTGCTCATGCGCCACAACTGGCCCGGCAACATCCGCGAGCTGCGCAACCTGATCGAACGCTTGGTGATCATGACACCTGGCCAGCTCATCACCGCCGAGGACGTGCGCTTCTTTCTTCAGCCCGGCGCGGCGCGGCCTGCCCGGTCCGTCAGCCTGCCGGACTGGTGCCAGTTCGGCTTCAAGGAGGCGCGGCGGCAGTTTGAATACGATTATCTCTGCAAAAAGCTGGAGGAGCACGGCGGCAACATCTCCAAGACAGCAGAGATAATCGGCTTGGAACGCAGCCATCTGCACAAGAAACTGAAGGCCCTGGGCATCAAGGCGGAAGACTGAA
>NZ_JBLWEP010000008.1:19263-31488 GCF_048287355.1 Candidatus Electronema sp. TJ | reverse complement strand
CATGTCGGCAGAAAAAGAAAAGGCTGCCCAGCTGGGCAGCCTTTTTCTCTTTTCCGCCAAGGCGTTCTGTCAGTTCAGCTTGAAGACCATGCCGACCTCGCCGACCTTGTCTTCTGAATCAAAGTCATACGCTCCGCCGACAAAGCCGAGAATCTGCGGGTTGAACCAATAGCCGAGCTTGCCGGACACATTGACGCTGTCATCGCTGTCAACGTTGAAGTAGTCAAGACCGGCGCGGAGAAGAATTTCCTTGGTGGCCTCGAACTCCACGCCGCCGCCTGCGCCAAAGCCGACATTGGTGTCATCCTCGCTGACCTTCAGGCCCATGACCGAGGCTTCGACCTCTGATTTGATCACTGCCAAGCCTGCTTTCAGATAGGGGTTGCAGCGCTGGTTCGGTCTGAAGGAGTAGACCAGATCGCCGCCGCCGCTCAAGGCGTTGGTATCAACCTCAATGCCCCTGTCGTTGCCGTCCGCCCAGGCATAATCAACCGACAGCTCCAGATCCACATTGGCGTTCAGATTGATGTTGCCGAAGCCTGACAAGGCGGTGGCATCATCAAATGCCTCCATGTCGTCGCCGAAAGAAATCATGCCCAGCGAGCCGCCGACATAATTTTTCCCCCGCAGGGTGTCAGCATGAGCTGCTCCGGCAAAAGCGATGCATGCCGCGACCGCGCCTGCTGCCAATACGCTCAGTTGTTTCTTCATATTCCGCTCTCCTTTTTGGGTTATGGTGCTGCAAAGACGGCCAGACAGATGAAAACGCCGCATCCAGCCGCTGCCTGTGGCATAAGCATTGTAGCTCCTGCGGCGCAGTTCGTCAATTGCCCGAATTGCGCCGCCGCTTTGTCCGGCACATTTCCTGCGGAGACTGGCGGCGGAGCATCATGAAGGAAACACCGTGCGCGTTGCAGACAAGGACAAACACAGCGCACCTGCCTCTTCAATACTTCCCATCCGCATAGGCCAACCAGCCGCCTGCGGCCACCAGCTCCTTGTCAAAGGCGTTCATGCTGAAGCCGCATTCGAGCCTGCCGCATTGTCCGCTTTCAGCCAGCACCTTGTCGGCTTGCAGATCAACGCTGATCTTCACGCCGCTGCTGTTGCCGGCCAAAGAGAAGAGCCGGTCTATGTCCGCTTTCGCCAGCTCCACCGCGAGTATGCCGCAGTTGAACATGTTCTGGCGGAAGATGCGGGCAAAGCTCTCTCCAATCACCACGTTGATGCCGTTGACTTCCAAGGCCCAGACCGCGTGCTCGCGCGACGAGCCGCAGCCAAAGTTGGAGCGCGTCACCAGCACCTCGGCAGCTTGGAAAGCCGGGTTCTTGGTGTCGAACTCCTTGCCGTCGAGAAAGAGGTCTTCCAGCAGGTGCGGCTGCAAGGCCCGCTTAGTAATCTCGGTCAGATACTTGGCCGGAATGATCTCATCGGTGTTGATGTCGCTGCGGTCAATAAAGTATGCGGAACCGCCGAATTGCTTCATAGCGTCGTTCTCCTGCGGGAATCAGTTGAGAAAAGAAACCGGATCGGTGATCTGGCCGGTCACAGCAGCGGCGGCGGCGGACAACGGACTCATCAGATGCACCATGCCGCCCTTGCCCATGCGCCCGTTGAAGTTGCGGTTGGTGGTCGAGGCACAGGATTCGCCTTCGGCCAATACTCCGCTGCTCATGCCCAGACAGGCTCCGCAGGTGGGATTGAGCACACAGAAGCCCGCGTCCATGAAAACCTTGATCAGCCCTTCGTCCAATGCCTGCGAGTAGATGGCGGGAGTGGCGGGCGTGAGGATGCCGCGCACGCTGTCGGCAATGGTGCGGCCACGGAGGATGGACGCGGCGGCCCGTATGTCTTCAATGCGCCCGTTCGTGCAGGAGCCGATGTAGACCTGATCAATCTTGGTGCCAGCCAGCTCGCCAATGTCTTTGACCTGATCCGGCTTGTAGCCATGCGTGACCTGCGGTTTCAGGCTGGAGACATCAAGCGTCAGCGTTCCAGCATAGACAGCGTCAGTGTCGGAATGCCACCAGAGGAAGGAGGATGCCGCCTCCTCGACCGAACCGAACTCGTTCTGAATGAAAGGCCAGAGGTACTCCGCCGTGGTTTGATCAGGCAGGCAGATGCCAGAGGTCGCGCCAGCCTCAACCGCCATGTTGCAGAGAGTCATGCGCGAGGACATGTCCATCGCCTCCACTGCCGGGCCGCAGAACTCCATCACTTTGTCCGTGGCCCCGTTGACCGTGAGCTGCTTGATGATGTGCAGGATCACGTCCTTGGCATACACCCCTTTGGGCAATGCGCCCGTGATCTCAATCTTCATGGTCTCAGGGGCGCGGAAGGCGCAGACCCCTTTCAGAATGCCGACCTCCAGATCCGTGGTGCCCACGCCTGCGGCAAACGCGCCGAAGGCTCCGTGCGTGCAGGTGTGCGAGTCGCCCATGATGACCGTGTTGCCGGGACGGATGAAGCCTTTCTCCGGGAAGAGGGCATGGCAGACACCGTTGCGGCCCACGTCAAAGAAATCCTTGATGCCATGCCGCCGCGCCCAGTCGCGCATGATCTTGGCCTGCATGGCGGTCTTGGAGTCTTTGGCCGGGGTGACATGATCGATCACCGCCTTGATCTTGCCCGGATCAAAGACCCGGTCCATGCCTTTCTCCATCAGGTCCATGATGGCTATCGGCGTGGTGATCTCGTGGCACATGACCACGTCTATATCTAATACCATGCTGCCTGGCGCGGGGGTGTCGCGCAGGTGGGCAGCGAATATCTTTTCCGCAATGGTTTGACCCATTCTATATTCTCCTTATGAGTTGATTTACAGCAGGTCATGCTTTGGAGTCGCTCTTGGCCTTGCTGATAGCAGCTTCCAGCTCTTGCAACTGTCCTTTGCTCGACAATTTGACTACCTGCGTAGTTGCAGCTGTGCAGACAGTCACCACTGCACACGGAACCTTTCTCTTATGGCAAACAGCAAACCATGCTGCTGGAATAAGGCATGAAAGGCTGCACAGAGGATGAAAGAAGAGAATCAGGAGTACGCCAGGCACGAGCAGAGGATACACGCACATAGGCAGATACTCTTCTTCTCTCAGCTTGACTGACACAATCTTGCTCAGTTCAAACTTCCCTTCTTCCGTGATCAGAAACTGCTTGGTGAGCTGCATCACCCGCCCTGTTAAAGAACCTCGCGTCCTTCCCGACTGAAGCCTATAACGACAGGGCTATATTACCTTTCTCCGGCGGATTTGGCAACCGCCCAATGCTTGCGGCAGCGCGGCCTGCCGAATCCCATGGCCATGAGTTCCTGAAGGTCATGCTCATGACAGTCTGAAGGTCATGTACATGACTGTCTGAGAGTCATGAGCATGAGTGTCTGAAGGTCATGCACATGACATCCTGACACTCATGAGCATGAGAGCCTGGAGGTCATGGCCATGACTTTCAAATGTTCAGGATTTTGGGACCTGCCGCAGGATTGCCGCAATCCGTTCCGCCGCATGGCCGTCGCCGTAGGGATTGGCTGCCCGGCTCATTTGCCCGCACAGCTGCGGATCGTCCAGCAGGCGTTCTGTCTCCTGGACAATGCGCGCTGTGTCTGTGCCGACCAGCCGCACCGTGCCTGCGGCCACCGCCTCAGGCCGTTCAGTGGTCTCGCGCAGCACCAGCACCGGTTTGCCTAAAGAAGGGGCTTCTTCCTGCACGCCGCCGGAATCAGTGAGAATAAGTTTGGCGCAGTTCATGGCATGAACAAAAGGGGCGTAGTCCAGCGGCGGAATTAGGTGGACGTTTGCTTTTCCACCTAAAAGAGAGTACACTGGCGCCTGCACGTTGGGGTTGAGGTGCACAGGATAGATGAAGTCCAGCTGCGGGCGTTGCGCCGCCAGCAGGGCAATGGCCTCGCAGATGCGCTGAAAGCCGGAGCCGAAGTTCTCACGCCGGTGGCCGGTGATGAGCACAAAGGGCCTGCGCTCGCGGATGACAGAGCCAGCGCCGCCGAAGACATCGCCCCAGTCCTGATTCATGAGGATGCGGTCGCGCACCCAGAGCAGCGCGTCAATCACCGTGTTGCCTGTCACATGGATGCGCTCTGCGGCAATGCCCTCGGCCAGCAGATTGCGGCGGGCCTGCTCGGTCGGCGCAAAGTGCAGGGCAGCCAGGCGGGAAGTCATGGCCCGGTTGCCTTCCTCCGGGAAAGGCGCATGGAGGTCATGCGTGCGCAGCCCAGCTTCCACATGGCCAACCGGGATGCGGAGATAAAAGGCGGCCAGACTGCCGGCAAAGCAGGTGGTGGTGTCGCCCTGCACCAAGATCATGTCGGGCTGCTCGGCTTGAAGCACATCGCGCAGAACAGGCAGCATGCGGCTGGTGAGATCAAACAGGTCCTGCCCGTCCTGCATGAGATTGAGGTCATAATCCGGGCGGATGGCGAACAGCTCCAGCACCTGATCCAGCATCTGCCGGTGCTGGGCTGTGACGCAGACTCTGGGCGTGAAGGCGGCATCTGCCTGAAGAGCCTGGATGACCGGAGCCATCTTGACAGCCTCAGGCCTGGTGCCGAATATGGAAAGAATCTTCATGGGCTGTGTATAACCGATGCGGCCTCAACATTCAATGCTGTCTGACAAGGCTGAGACATTTCGCATCCTGACCTGCTACTACCGGCCCAAGCCGGGAGGATTCTGCAAGCGGCTGTTCAGGGGCATCAGCGCCTTGCTGGACGCGGGGCACACGGTGCATTATCTGGCTGTGGTGCCGTTTCCCATTGCGCATCCGAACTGCCATTTCCACCGCTTCCCCTGGCCGGAGGAACGCACGTCGGGCTATTTGTTCTGGGGATGTTTCCACCTGCTTGCGCCGCTGCTGCTGCTCTGGCTTGGCTTCCGTTATCGGATAGACCGGGCCTTCGCTTTTGGACATACCTACGCGCTGTTCCTGCAGCCGCTCCGACTGGCGAAACGTGTGCCACTGACACTGTTTCTGCGTGCGGACACGGTGAGAAATCATGAGATCAAGCAGCGCGCTGGCATATTGATCAAGCTGGAGCACTTGCTGGAAGGCTTGGGAATCACAGGAACCCGCATGTATGCGGTGTCGGAAGCCTTGCTGAAGGACACTCTGGCGCGGCACGAAACCTTGAAGCCAGCAGCAAGCGGAGTGCTGAGGAATGAGATTCCAGTGCCCGGCACGGCCAAGAAGACACGGGAGCTGCGGCTTCCTTTGCGGGCAGCCTGCGTCGGCGTGCTGGAGCCAAGGAAGAACCAACGGCTGCTGCTTAAGGTGTTTAAAGAGATCAGCGCAGAGCAGGCGCAGCTGTATTTGTACGGCACTGGCCCAGATGAGCAGCTCTTGCGGGAGCAGGCAACGCGGGAGAATCTGACAAACCGCGTTCACTTCATGGGCTGGGTGCCTTCAGAGCGCATCTGGCCGGAGGTTGATCTGCTGCTTATGCCTTCCCTGCATGAAGGTGCGCCGAATGCGGTGCTGGAGGCATTGGGGCATGGTGTTCCAGTGTTTGCCAGCGATATCCCTGAACATGCGGAGATATTGCCGGAGCACTATTTGCTGTCTGCGTCTTGTGCGGACTGGAGAAACTTAGTAACAGAAGTGATAAAGAAACAAGAGATGATCAAAGATGTCGCAGTTGCTCAGAAGGGCTGCGCGAGGGAATTGTTTTTCAATTGGAACAGCGATTTTGTCCAACGTATCGTTAAGTAAATTTGAGCCGCTGCTCATCACAGCGGTGAATATAGCTGCCCGCGCAGTTCATCTGGTGTTTTTCATAGCGATAGGGAATAAATATGGCTCAACAGCTCTGACGGACAACGTTATCGCGCTGCTTGCGCCTCTTGTGGTCTTAACAAGCGTTGCGACCGGAGCCGCTGATACTGTTGCAATGCCTGTGTTTCACAGAGTGAAGAACAAGGACGAAGCTGCATATGTATATCGTTTTTTCTCGAAAAGGATCGTGGTATATATATCACTGCTAAGTATTGTTATCTGTTTCGCTTCAAGCTTGGTGTATAAAAACAACAACTATTATTTAATATTCATTCTATTTTTAATCCCTGTTCTTGCATCGCTGTCCGCACTTAAGGCTGGAGTTTTGAATGCAAGCAATCGATTTCAAGCAGCTGTTTCAGGCACGTTATCTGGTGCCGCCGCCGCAATACTTTTCCTTCTCATAACTCCCATTCATATTTATTCATTTGCGTCAAGCTTTTTAGCATTCGAAGCTGGAAAACTGGCTTGGTTATCTTTCTTTAAAGATATTTCTTCAGGTGGGAGATCCCAAAGAACGGATTCAAGTGAAAAGATTATTCGATGGGGATATAAAAATACAAAGATACAACTCTTAGCCTCGTTTATTATGGCTTTGATTTATCCTGTTGACATTTGGTTTGCGCAGACTGTTAAAGAAGTAGGAGCCGTCACCTTTGTTGAGTATGCAAATAAACTATGGAATATAGTTCCTTTGCTCTTCACAGGACACATCGCAGTTACGTATGCCGCGATGAGCAAGACTGCAAGCGCATCAGAAGAGTCATTTAAAAAGATCAATGTTCACAGCATCGCAGTGCGCTACCTTGTCTTAGGAACTATCACAGGAATTTTAATTATATCTACATCTGATTATCTTGTTAGCTTATTATTTGGTTTTGGAAAAATTACAGCTCAACAACAAACTGTCCTGTCTGGCTTATTAGAAAGTTATCTTTTTGGTTCTGGATTTTACATTGGAGGTTTAGTCTATGTCAGAGCCTTGAGTGCGGCAGGAAAGATAAATATACTGCTAATAATTGCTACATATAGCCTGTGTTGCAATATTGTACTTGATGCTATTTTAATTAAAATAGCAGGGTTAATTGGTATTGGTTTTTCAACAAGCATTGTTTATTTGTCTAATTTTTTACTATTCACATATTGGCATAAGAATATGATGATAAAGTAAATCAGTTGATCATCCAAGTCCCCTCGAAGTTTTCGTTCCTTTTATAAGAAAGCCTCCTCCCCCAGATAGAGATAGCATTTTTTCTTCTTTGTCTTCCAAAAAAGAATCTACAGCCTCTGTTGCCCCAGGACAAGTGGTACATCCATAATCATCACATAAAATAACCCCCCCCCTACTCATTCGAGAATAAAAAAAATTGAGACTATCGAGAGTAGGAGCGTATAAATCTACATCTATATGAACAAAACAAAAACTTGATGATTCTACACCAGAGAAGCATTGTGGTATCCAGCCCTTATGGATGCTAATTTTATTAAATTTTGACAAATTATCTTTCAACACATCTAAAGGACACGATAAGTCTCCTTTGCTCCAATATTTTCCATCCTTCTTTAATGGCGTAGAAAGCCCCTCGAATGAATCGAACAAATAATGAACTCTTCGGAAGGATTTATTCTCTTGATTAAGTTTACAAATTATATATGAACCTGCTCCTTTATATACTCCGCATTCAGCCGTATCCCCTGGTATATTTTCAGTTAATCTCATTATTTGATACAGCATCCACCGACGATCCGTATTCAATCCTTTTTTTTCATTAAACTTATCAAGATATTCATTGAATATAATATCATTCCACCATTCCATATAAGGCCATTTAAATCTATACGAAGGAACTAGCAGTCTGCTGATTCTACGTAAGACTTCAAACCGAAAGAGCAACGCTTCTTCTTTCGATAGATGTTTTATAACTCTAACAATACCCATCTTTAATGTTAATTTTTTGTTTGATAAAAACAAATTCATTGCATCCCATCCCATTCTTTGTTTTTAATTCTTTCAATACAAACGCTCTATCTCTATAAAAACAAAATATTTGTTCTGGACTTGCGACCTCGAATGGATAACCACCTATCCAATCAATAATATCATGTAGTATCGACATGCCTCTCTTCTTCTTGTAATCAATCCAATGCTGCCAAGGGGCATGACCAGTAACAATCTGTTTTACCATCATAAGTAATTCAAAAGGACTCCAGATAAAAACAACATAAAATGGACGTGTAATAGCTGGCAATTTATTGTATATTTTTTTAATCCCCGTCCATACTTTGCTTATAATTCCTTGGTCGTTGTAGATAGCTATAAAAATATACCCTCTTTCCTTGACTAAAGGAACAGTATTTTCTAACGCCTGCCACATTGAACCCGTATGGTGCAAAACTCCCCACGAATAAACCACATCATAGACACCGATATGGCTTAAATATTGCTTATCGAGCACAGAACCTTTTTCTACAGTCCAATTTTTATGGTCAGGGAAAAATCGCTGCCTTAACTCTCTCGTGCAATCTACACTGTGTAAGTCATAATCAAAAGAAAAAATTTTTTCAGCTCCAAGCCGGGCTGCTGCTAAAGAAAAAAGGCCACTTCCAGAACCAATATCTAAAAAAGATTTTCCTTTCAAATTGTCAATTTGAAGCATTTTTCGAAGAGATAATTCTGCTTCATTTATACGCTCTTCGTTTATCGTTTCAAGAAAACGACTCCAATTTTTTCCGAAAGCGAAACGTTCTGTTGAGATATCCATCCTACTGCACCTTCAACGCCTTCGCCTGCTGCTGCTTGGCGAGCTGCGCCATCCTGCCCCGCTCTTTTTTTTCAAATCCGTAATCGACCAGCCGCCGGATGTCGTTCCACATGCTTTCACTGCCCATGATGGCGATCACAATGCTGTCGCCGTCCCGCTCGAATTGCCCGACATAGGTCTGTCTGGCTTGGCTGGTGTAGCCAGTCTTCCCGCCGATCGCGCCATCCACCTGCCAGAGTGCTTTGTTGTGGTTGCGCAGAGGCTTGCCGTCAGAGGTGCTGAGCAGCCGCTCTCGCATCCGTCTGGCAAACTCCCTGTCCTGCATGGCGTGACGGAATATCTCAGCCAGATCACGGGCGGTGGACTGCTGACCTGAAGCGGTGAGGCCGGAGGCCGTACGGCAGACGGTGTTTCTTGCCCCCCACAGTGTGGCGTGCAGGGTCATCAGGTTGGCGAAATCCTCCTCACTGCCAGCGATTTTTTCCGCCAAGGCTACGCTGGCATCGTTGGCCGAGGACAGCAGCACCGCGTTGATCAGGTCGTCGGCTTTGTACTGTTTTCGCGCGTTCAGATAAATTTTTGATCTGGGCATGGACTCCGCATGGGGGCTGACCTCAACCGGCTCATGCGCCTGCAGCCTCTTCAGGGCAATCATGCCGGTCAGCACTTTGATGGTCGAGGCAGGCTGTCTGGGCTTGTCCGCCTCTTTGTCGAACAGGGTTTCTCCGGTGCGGGCATCCAGAATGACGGCACTTTTTGAGGAAATCCTGCCGACATCATCCATATCAGCCGAATCTGAATAAATGACTTGCGAGCGAGACGCAGTCTTCCTCTGCTGTGCTGCCGCAACAGCAGGCTTTCTTTTCGCTGCGGCGGACGCGGATAACCCAGCTGTCGCTATCTGAGACCGTGTCTTTTTTCTCCCCTTAGGCGTAAATTTTTCAGTCTGTGTAGCCTGAGGACGTTTCTTCGCACCGCTGCCAAAAACAGGAACAGCTTCGACCGGGACAGGCGGCAGACTTAGCAGAACTACAGACAGGAACAGCAGAAAATAGCGTTGCATGGAATGGCTGGAAGATGAGTCAATAATATGATTCCCTTCTTTTTAAATATCTTCTGACTGCTGAGGTGTCAAGCGTTTTTGGGATGCCTCAGTTCTTATTAAGAATAATTCCCGCATTTTTCCGGCAATCATTTTTCTATCTCCCGACACGGCGCATGGCAGAGGACAAGCGACATATCAAGATGTTGCTTGTCGAAATTTGCCCATGCTGCGGCCAGTTCGACCGATTGCATCAGCAATAGAATTGCCTCCCGCAGGTGCTCTGACGCACCCGCCTTTGTCCCGGCAAGGGCGGCGGTCAGCCAGTCCTTGGCCTTGCGAGCCTCGGCAGCCAGTCGGGCCGGGCGAGCCGCAAAGGTCAGCACGCTGGCGGCGGCAAGCTGGTCAGCCAATTCTGAGCCAAGGCTGTCTCGGACAGCGTGGGACACCACAGCCTGCTTTTCGGTCAGCAGAGCCTTCAGTCCAGCAGGGCCATTAGCAATATACAGCATGTCGCCGGTCAAGGCAATAGCGGGCTGCGCGGCCTCGGCGGGCAGGAACCGCCAGTAATAAATGGCATGGCCATCCGCCTCAGCGGTTTGCTCCTTGGCGAAACCTTGGCGGCTGATCAAGCTGCGAAGCCGTTCTGTAATCAAGCGGGCGGGTTCCGCCTGCCGCATTTGAAGAAAGATCGTCAGCTTGGGCAGGAGGGAAATACCTGCGCTGACGATGCCGCTCATGGCCAGCCCTGCCTGCGGCCCGACGGCAGTCATTATTTCATCAAGAGAAAGGCCCAGCTTCTGCCGCAACGTTTCCGGGCGGACATTAGTCCATGCAAGCAGAGTTTCAGCGGTTTGCCGGTCCAAAGCGGCGGTCCACAAATACAAAGGAACCGTCTCCGTCAACAGGGCAAGGACTTTCCTGTGTTCGCTGGCCGCGATGCGCGTTACCATCAGACTGTGTTCGGCTCGGAGGCTGAGCTTCAGCCTGTCATGCCGTGCCACAATCAGGCCGCTCAGACTGTGGAAGGAATCCAGCCGGGCAGCGATGTTCCCTGTCTCGGCCTGCTCCAAGGCGGCCAAAAGCGGGGGAAGGCGTTTGGGGTTGAGGCTGAACTGCAGCAGGCTGCGGCCCGCTGTTTCTTCCTGCCAGAATTTTTTCGCCGCAAGGAAAAAGGGCTGCTCCCTTAGGCGACCGCCCGCTTTCTTTTGGGCCAACGCGGCGGCTATCTGCTTAGGATTGAAGGCAAGAATCAACACCCCGTCCTTGCCATAGCCATAAAGGAAGCCGCCATCCTTCAGACGAAGGCGGGTCAACTCAAGACCATCCACCGTCTCTTGGCTGAACTCGTTGCTCAAGGTGCTGGCAATACCGCCGATGATGCCTGCTGACGACGAGCTGCCGAAAGCGACAAGGGAATCGCGCAGGGCTTGAGCGGGATTGCCCTTAAGCAGCACCGGGTCAGGAGGCAGCAGGGCGAATGCGGCATCATCACCGAAGAGCAGCTGAAAGAACGGATTGCTCAGAATATCCGCCAAGCTGTCATGCAAGGCCTCGTAGCGGAGAATCGCTTCTTCTTCCGCACCCTGCTCGGCCAAGACCGCCCGCATGACCGGCTTGGCGAAAAACTTGCCTGGCGCGGAAGCGGGGAAAGTCTTCGCCAAGCCCTTGAGGTCAAACAGACTGACTGTGGCCACAGTCTCCGCAGGCAGATGATCAGCATAATAAAGGCTGTCAGCCGGGCGCGGCAGGAGCTGCCACGCCGCCGCTGCGGCGCAAGTCAGCAGCAGGGCGAGTGCCGCGATTTTTTTCATGGCGTTCAGCTCGTTAAAAGAGGTGGCTGCGCAGGAGGAAACGGCGGAAGCAGACGAATTGTAGCCGAACCCGGTGCAAAGTCAATGCGCATCAGGTATGATGGGGGCGATCCGAAAATGTTTTTCATGCATTCATCATCAGGGCGGGCGAGGAGCAGGCCGCCCTCAGGAGGCTTTTTATGAACAACATCATTGTGCTCGCCACCAGCAATGAAAATAAAGTGAAGGAGCTGCGGGCACTGCTCAAAGACGTTGCGGTGGATATCCGCTGCCTGAAGGATTTCGGCCCCATGCCGGAGGCGGTGGAGGACGGCACGACCTTTGAGGAGAACGCCTATAAAAAGGCCCTGCACTACGCCCGCATTCTCGGCCTGCCCGCGCTGGCTGACGACTCCGGCCTGTCCGTGGACGCACTGGACGGTGCGCCGGGCGTGTATTCGGCCCGCTACAGCGGCGAAAAGGCATCGGACTGGGACAACTGCGAGAAGCTGCTGCGCGAGATGGAAGGCAGGAGCAACCGCGCCGCCCGCTTCGAGTGCGTCCTCTCGCTGGCAGTGCCGCATGGTCCGGCATTGACCTGGGAAGGACGCTGTGAGGGCCGCATCACCGAGCAGCGGCGGGGAGAGACGGGGTTCGGCTATGATCCGGTCTTCTTGTATGAGGACTTCGGCAGAACCTTCGCCGAGGTGAGCATGGAGGAGAAAAGCCAGGTCAGCCACCGGGGCAGGGCGATGCGTGAATTCGCGGCGGAGATTGACAGGGTGCTGACATGGCTCAATCAGCGGATGAGCGAGATCAAGCCGCCCAAGCCCGATCATGCCGAGTT
>NZ_JBLWEP010000008.1:17757-19164 GCF_048287355.1 Candidatus Electronema sp. TJ | reverse complement strand
TCTTGTCACGCTGCCAAGACCATAAGCTGCTGTTCTATATCACCACCAAAACATGCGGCAAGGGCGCATCGTCCTGCCGCTTTTTCTTACACATACACATGGACAAACTGCGCATTCACGGAGGCCGCCCGTTGCATGGCAGCATCGCGGTCAGCGGAGCCAAAAACGCGGCCCTGCCTCTGCTGGCGGCCACTTTGCTGGCACCTGGAATTCATATCCTGCGCAACGTGCCCGATCTGCGCGACACCCGCACCATGCTCAAGCTGCTCCAGATCATGGGCGCGCACTGGGAGCGGGACGGCGGCGCGGTGCGGGTGGACAGCAGCCAACTGACCGGCGCGGAGGCCCCGTACGACTTGGTCAAGACCATGCGGGCCTCGGTGCTGGTGCTGGGGCCGCTGCTGGCCAGGGCAGGGCGGGCCCGCGTCTCGCTGCCCGGCGGCTGCGCCATCGGCGCACGGCCTATTGATTATCACCTCAAGGGCTTTGAGGCCTTGGGCGTGGTGACGGAGCTGACTGGCGGCTATGTCGAGGCCCGCGCACAGGGCGAGCTGACTGGCGGCACCATCTGCTTTGACATCCCCTCGGTGACCGCGACTGAGAACGTGCTGATGGCGGCGGCCAAGGCCAAGGGCCGCACCGTGATTCAGAACGCGGCCAAAGAGCCGGAAGTCGGCAACCTGGTTGACATGCTGGAGGCGATGGGGGCGCGGATCGAGGGCAAGGACAGCGACTGCCTGACCGTGACCGGCGCGGCGGACCTGCGCCCTGCCGAGATCAGCATCATCCCGGACCGGATCGAGGCAGGCACCTACCTGATCGCCGCCGGAGCCGCTGGCGGCTCGCTGGAGGTGACAGGCTGCGACCCCTCGCATCTCACCGCCCTGATCGAGAAGCTGCGGGCCGCCGGAATGACGGTCGAACCCCAAGCAGGCCGCTGCGCGGCTTTCTGCGCGACAGACGGGGCAGGCCGCCCCTGCCCGCTGCGGGCGACAAGCATCACCACCATGCCCTATCCAGGCTTCCCCACTGACCTGCAAGCCCAGTTCATGGCCCTGATGACCCGCAGCAGCGGCGCGGCCATCATCCACGAGACCATCTTTGAGAACCGCTTCATGCACGTGGCCGAGCTGCGGCGCTTGGGGGCGGAGATCGCCATTGACGGCGGCAGCGCGGTGGTCACCGGCATTCCCCGCGAGCGGCTGATCGGCGCGCCGGTGATGGCCACTGACCTGCGGGCCTCGGCCTCTTTGGTGGTGGCGGGCCTGGCCGCTTCTGGAACTACTGAGGTCTCCCGCATCTACCATCTGGAGCGCGGCTACGAGCGGATGGCGGAGAAGCTGCGCAAGGTCGGCGCGGCGATTGAGCAGGTGCCGGAGGACTGATCCAGTATCAGCATGCTGACTC
>NZ_JBLWEP010000008.1:12881-17635 GCF_048287355.1 Candidatus Electronema sp. TJ | reverse complement strand
ATGAGCATGCTGACTCGCCAAGTATCAGCATGCTCATACCCGGCCGCACATCGGATTGGCTTGCGGCGCGGAAGGTTAATACTCGTCGGGCAGAGAGGGCAGGGGCAGGCAGACTTCCATCACGCAGCCGGGACCGTCTTCTGGCTCCAGCAGGCGGACTTTGCCGCCGTGCTGCTCGGCCAGCTGGCGGACGATGGACAGGCCCAGCCCGGCGCAGTTGGCCTTGGTCGAGAAGAAGGGGGTGAAGATCACCTCGCGCAGCTCTTCGGCTATGCCGGGGCCTCGGTCCAGCACCGCGAGGCAGACGCAGTTGCGTCCGTTTTCCTCCCGCGCCCGCACCAGCACCGGCCACTGGCCGGTCTGGGCCGCAGCGGCGCAGCTGTTCTCCAGCAGATGCGTGAGCAGTGTCTGCACCAGCTGGCGGTCGGCCCAGCAGTCGAGGTGGGCAGGGATGTCCAGCTCCATCGCGGCAGTGAGCGGGCAGGACTCCTTGCCCTTGACTTGGCGGATGGTCTCCTCGCAGAGCCGCCGCAGGTCGAACCATTCCAAGGTCAGGGCCTGCGGCCGGGCGAACTGGAGGAAGTCGGTGATGGTCTTCTCCATCCGCGCTGACTCCCTGATGATGATCTCGGTCAGATGGCGGTTGGCCCGGCTGAGGGGATCAGGGCTGCTGTCCGCCGCATGAACGTTCTTCAGGAGCTGGGCTGAGCCGGAGATGGCGGCGATGGGGTTGCGGAAGTCGTGGGCGACAGCCGCGCTCAGCTCGCCGATGGCGGCCAGCTTCTCCGTGTTGCGCATCTGCTGCTCCATCTGCTCCAGCAGGCTGACATCCTGCACGGTGATGACCTTGCACTGCGCCCCGCCAGGATCGTTCAGGGCCGGATCTGGCGGCAGCTTGAGATGGGCGAAGGTGTGCCGCACCCGTGTCATCCCCCCGTCCTTGCGCTGCAAGTCCGCCACCTGTCTGCTCTGGTCGGTCTCAGTCAGCATCCCGGCCGGGAAGAAGCTGTTGAAGGGCAGGCCGAGCAGCTCGGCGGTGCTGAAGCCGCTGATCCGCTCAAAGGCCGGGTTGCAGGAGCTGATCCGGTTGCGTCCGTCCACTGTGACGATGCCGGTGCCGATGTCGTCAAAGACCTGCTTGTAGAGCTGATTGAGCCGGTCGAACTGGACAAAGGTCTGCGAGAGGGCCTCTTCGGTCTTGCGCAGCCGCCCGGCGAGCAGGTTGCTGAGCAGGCCGATGGTGAAGAAGGTGATCCCATAGACCGAATACACATTGGTCAGCGCAAGGTAGTCGGTCGGCGGCACGTAGCGGGTCTGGGCGTAGAAAAGGGGGATATAGCCCAGATACTCGCAGGCGAGGATGCCGCCGTAGAGGATGGATGCCGCCGCCGCCGCAATCAGGCCGCCGGTGCGGCTGAGGCTCATCCCGCCCGTGATCACCGGGAAGATGAAGACCGGGGTGAAGATCGACTGGCTGCATCCTGTCCCCGCCACCAGCAGGGCGGCGAAGACAGCATCAGAGAGGAGCTGGAGCAGGCCGAAGCGGGGCAGGTGCTTGATCATGTTCTGGAGCAGGCCTGCCGAGCCGATGGAGTAGATGAAGACCACGGAGAGGAAGGCCATGGTCACAGCAGGCGGCGGCAGGATGATGTCCCGGCCCTTGGTTTGCAGCACCACCGTGACCGCGATCAGCAGGGTGAAGAGCAGCACCCGGATCATCAGCAGCCAGAGGATGTGCAGGCGCAGCTGCTCGCCGCTGCTCTGCCGGGGCGACAGCTCGCTGATCAGTCGGTTCTTCATCTCGGCCAAGCCTGTAGAAGGAAGGTGTTGAGCGGCAGCCATTGCGGTTTCAGTCAATGCCATACTTCTTGGTCTTGTAGCGCAGGGAGCGGAAGCTGATCTTGAGCAGGTCAGCAGCCCGCATTTTGGAGCCTTCCGCCGCCTCGATGGCGTGCAGGATCATCTTCTTCTCCATCCGCTCCACGCTCGCCTCCAAGCCCCGGTCGAACAGCTCAGCCTCGTCCCGCGCACCGATGAAGAGCGGCTCTTTGACCGGCGGAGGAGGAGCTGCGCTCCTCTCCTCCTTGCGGGTGGAAAGGATCAGGCTTTCCGGCAGGATGATGTTGGAGGACTCCAGCGCCACGCCGCGCTCGATGATGTTCTCCAATTCCCGCACATTACCAGGGAAACTGTAGTTCATCAAGACTTCCATGCCGTAGGAGGAGACGCTCTGCGCCTCCCTGCCCATCAGCTTGGCGTATTTCTTGAGGAAGTGATCAACCAGCAGCGGCACGTCGCCCTTGCGCTCGCGCAGCGGCGGCAGGCGCACCGGCACCACGGCCAGGCGGTAGAAGAGGTCTTCCCTGAACCGCTTCTCCATGACCTCCTCCTCCAGATTGCGGTTGGTGGCGGCGACGATGCGCACATCCACCTGCTTGGTGCGGGCGGAGCCGACCGGCATGATCTGCCGCTCCTGGAGCACCCGCAGGAGCTTGGTCTGGATGGGCAGAGTCAGCTCGCCAATCTCGTCCAAGAAGACCGTGCCGGTGTGCGCCTGCTCGAAGAGGCCGGCCTTGTCCGCCACTGCGCCGGTGAAGGAGCCTCTGACATGGCCGAACAGCTCGCTCTCCAGCAGGCTCTCCGGGATGGCGCTGCAATTGATGGCCACAAAGGGATTGGCAGCGACCTTGGACAGGTCATGGACAGCCTTGGCGATCAGCTCCTTGCCGGTGCCGGACTCGCCGGTGATGAGCACGCTGGCCGGGGTGGGCGCGACCCGGCGGATGAGGTCGGCGATCTTCAGCATCTCCGCGCTGCTGCCGATGATGCCTGGCAGACCTGCTCCCGCCGCGTCCGCCGCCGCGTCCGCCTTGCGCTTGGCCAGAGCGGCCCGCACCACCTTGCGCAGCTCATCCACGTTGAAGGGCTTGGACAAGTAGTCAAAGGCCCCGTTCTTCATCGCCTGCACCGCGTCGTCAGGCGAGGCGAAGGCCGTGACCATGATCACCGGCAGCTCAGGCTTGCGGCTCTTCAGCTCGGCCAGCAGGGACAGCCCGCCCATGCCCGGCATCCGCACATCCGAGATCACCGCGTCAAAGTCCTTCTGCGCGACAGCGGCCAGCGCGGCCTCGGCAGTGGGCGCGGCAGTGACGGCGCAGCCTTCCCGATAGAAGAGTATGCTGAGGAAGTCCCGCATGCTCTGCTCGTCGTCAACAATAAGAAGGTTGGGCATGGTCTGCGCTGCGGGGGTTGCGTTTCACAGGTGCTTTTGAAAGAGCTGTCTGCCCGCAGTGTAGCAGTGAACAGGGCCGGAAGTCAATCCCTGTGTGCCGCTGGGGGTTTGACAGCACGGACGGAACAGGGTATGCTGGCGGCAGAACCTCTGCCCGAAGGAGCGCAACCGCCATGAACGATCAGGAATCATTGCCTCAGCAGCCGCTGACTGAGCACCTTGCCGAGCTGCGCTCCTGCCTGATCGTCTCGCTGGCCGCCGCCTTTGCCGGCTTCGCCATTGCCTATGCGGTGATACAGCCTGTGGCGGACTGGTTCCTCGCCCCGCTGGTGCAAGTCATGCCGGAGAGCAAGAGCCTGATCTTCAGCTCCTATCAGGAAGGCTTCTTCTTCTATCTCAAGCTGGCGCTGGCAGCCGGACTGCTCCTGGCCAGCCCGGTGATCTTCCACCAGACATGGCGCTTTGTCGCTCCTGGGCTGTACCAGCACGAGAAGCGGGCACTGCTGCCGTTCACCGTGGTCTCGTCCCTCTGCTTCCTTGGCGGCGCGGCCTTTGGCCACTTGGTCATCTTCCCGCCGACATTCCGCTTTCTCCTGGGCTATTCCAATGCCTTTCTGGAGCCTATGCCAGCGGTGAGCGAGTACTTCTCGCTTGCCCTCTTCCTGCTCATCGCCTTTGGCCTGATCTTCGAGCTGCCGGTCTTCATGGTCTTTCTTGCCAAGCTGGGCAAGGTGGACGCGCCCTTCTTGGCTAGGAACCGCAAGTATGCCGTGCTGATCGCCTTCATTGCCGCGGCGGTTGTCACGCCCACTCCTGATCCGGTCAATCAGTGCCTTATGGCCGGGCCGCTGATCGCCCTGTATGAGATCAGCATCATCGCTGTGCGTTTCTTTGTCAAAAAGCCGCTGACAGCGCTGGCGGCGGAAGAGGCAAAGCTGCATAACCTGTAGTGCATCGCCAGATCAACCCGAACGAAAGGAGGAACCATGTCCTATACTGCTGACTTTGACAAAGCCTTGGAAGTAGGCCGTCCGCCCACCATCAAAGCCCTGTTCCCGAACTCCCGCGCCTTGCTGGTCAGCGGCAAGGTGATCGACCGGGCCATGCTCCGCAAGGGCAAGGCCATGACCATGGCCGCCAATGGCCGCAGCAACTTGGTGATTCGCGGGGCCTTGATGGCCGCCCAGCGGGCACAGGCGGCCTTGATCATCGAGATTGCCCGCTCCGAAGGCGGGGCCTCGTCCTACTGCGCCACCAATTATTGGAACATGGCCCGGCAGGTGGACGCGCTCTGCAACGAGCTGGCCATCACCGTGCCTGTGGCCATCCATGCCGACCACTACGGGATCAAGTCCGCCGCAGACCTGCCCTTTGCCCGCACCGAGATTCCCAGCATGTTTGACGCGGGCATCACGTCCATCGCTGTTGATGCCTCGCACATGAAGGACGACGATAACCTGCTCGCCAGCATCGCCTTGAGCAGCGTCATCCCGGCCTGGGCGGGCTACGAGACCGAAGTGGG
>NZ_JBLWEP010000008.1:0-12574 GCF_048287355.1 Candidatus Electronema sp. TJ | reverse complement strand
TGGGGCGTGGAGGTGAACGACTACGGCAACGCCATCCTTGATGCTAATGGTGAGTTCATCAAGGTGCAAGGGCAGGGCGTGACAGAGGAGCTGTGGGCGCAGATGAAGGCCTACGCCAAGGAGAAAGGCTGGTCCAAGGGCAATTACAAGAGTCTGAACGCGCCCTTTGAGAACCGGATCATGGGCCAGCCGCGCGAGATCCGCGAGCGCATGGCCCGGCGGGTCAGCGACTTCGTCTTCACCATGCTGACGCAGGTCTTCAACGCCCAGGGCACAGCCCGCCACGCCGTGGATGCGATTCTCGAAGCAGGCTCCTATGACCTTGGCCCGAAGGCTGGGCGCATGGAGTCGCCGGAGGACTGGACAGAGGAGAAGATCCGCGCCCGCGCCGCCGCGCTCTGCACCGACAAAGGCCCGGAGGGCGATTTCTCGGACTGATGCGCGCGGCACGGTCATAAACCAAGCAGGCGCAGGGCCTCAGTTTGAGTGAGACCATGCGCCTGCTGAGAGCAGCAGCCTGCTCTTGCTTATAATGGCCGCATGCGCCTGCTTGCAGTGGCCGCCTGCGCTCACGCAGAGCAGCGGCCTGCGCCTGCTGCGCAAGAACAGGCGGGCAGACAGGAGCGGTCCGCTCCATCACCTTTTCCTTCACACCTTGATGCAAAAGATACTCGTCACCGGCGCAGCCGGATTCATCGGCCATAATCTGTCCAAACGCCTGCTTGAGGCCGGACGCACTGTGGTGGGCTTGGACAACCTCAACGACTACTACGATCCCAACCTGAAGAAGGCCAGGCTGGCGCAGCTGCTGGCCTTTCCCGCGTTCCGCCACGCGCACTTTGACATGGCCGACCGCGACAAGATGGCCCGGCTCTTTGCCGAGGAGCAGTTTGACGCGGTGGTGAACCTGGCCGCGCAGGCCGGCGTGCGCTACTCGCTGATCAACCCGCATTCCTATGCCGACACCAATATCATCGGCTTTCTGAATGTGCTGGAAGGATGCCGCCACAACCGTGTCAAACACCTGCTGTACGCCTCGTCCAGTTCGGTCTACGGAGCCAACACCTCCATGCCGTTCTCGGTGCACGACAACGTCGACCACCCGGTGTCGCTCTACGCAGCCTCCAAGAAGGCCAACGAGCTGATGGCCCACAGCTACAGCCATCTCTACCGTCTGCCCTGCACCGGACTGCGCTTCTTCACAGTCTACGGCCCCTGGGGCAGGCCTGACATGGCCCTGTTTCTCTTCACCCGGGCAATACTGGCAGGCGAGCCGGTCAATATCTTCAACAACGGAGACATGGAGAGGGACTTCACCTATATCGACGACATCGTCGAAGGGGTGTTCCGCCTGATTGATCATCTGCCCGTGCCTAACCCGGACTGGAGCGGTGCCGCGCCGGACTCCGCAACCAGCTACTGCCCCTGGCGGCTGTACAACATCGGCAACAACGACAAGCAGAAGCTGCTCCATTACCTTGAGGTGCTGGAGGACTGTCTGGGCAGGAAGGCGATCCGCAACTACATGCCCATGCAGGCGGGCGACGTACGGGCAACGTATGCCAATGTCGATGATCTGGTGCGGGAGATCGGCTTCAAGCCGCAGACCACCATCGCCGAGGGCATCAGCAGGTTTGTCAAGTGGTACAGGGAGTATTACGGCTGAGGGATACGGACTGCGGGACAGGCGCGGCGGAAGGCCGTGCCGAAGCGGAAAGGTGTGTGAAAGAACTGCTGCGAACGCTGGTGGGCGAGGCGGGATTCGAACCCACGACCCTTGGCTTCGGAGGCCAATACTCTATCCAGCTGAGCTACCCGCCCTGTGTGACAAAAATACTTTTGTGCAGCCGCCCACGCTTACGCAGGGCTTTCCTGACATGCTGGTGGGCGGAGCAGGGGTCGAACCTGCGACCCTTGGCTTCGAAGGCCAATGCTCTATCCAGCTGAGCTACCCGCCCTGTGCGACAACGATGCTTTTTTGCAGCCGCCGACGCTTGCGCATGGCATCCGCCTCAGCAATATAGTATTATTGGGGGAGAGTTGCAAACAAAAAAGCGCCGCTGGAATGAATAGCCTGCTTTTCCTCTGCCCGTCAGCCTCTGCCTGTCCTGCACGTTCCAATGTCCATGCGCACCAAACGACTGCTTGAGCTTGCCTTGACCGCGCTCTTCCTGCTGCTGGCCAGCGCCGTGCTCTGGCTCACCGACGCAGACCGGCTGATCGCCTCGCTGGTGCCCCGCGATCTCGCCATTGCGGCCATGCAGTCGGACTCCAGCCGGGCTTGGCCGACCGGCAACATCTTTCCGTGGCAGCAGCTCTACAAGTGGGCGGCGGTTCCGGCCTTGACGCTTGCCGCCGCCGCCTTGGCCGTCCTGCTGGCCAGTCTCTTCCGGGCAAGCCTCGCTCCTTGGCGGAGACAAGCCGCCTTCATCCTTCTCTGCATGGCCTTGGGTCCTGGGCTGACCGTCAACATCGTGCTGAAGGAGCAAGTGGGCAGGGCCAGGCCGAGAGAGATCGTCGAGTTCGGCGGCAGCCGCCAGTTCACGCAGTGCTGGCAGCCGGGCGAGGCCGGAACCAACAGCTCCTTCCCCTCCGGCCACGCGGCCATCGCCTTTGCTGTGATGGTGCCCTGGTTTGTGCTGCGCGACGAGGAGCGCAGGGCGGCAGCGGGCTTTCTTGCCGCAGGCTTGGGCTTCGGCATATTGGTCGGCATCGCCCGCATCTTGCAGGGTGGCCATTTTGCCAGCGACATCCTCTGGGCAGGGGGCTTGGTCTATCTCATCGGCGGCCTGCTGGCCATGCTGATGAAGCCTGAGCAAAGAGCAGGGCACAGCTGCGCAGGCTGAATCGTGACATCGGGTCATGCACTATAAACAAATGGCGAGGTGAAGAGGCTATGAAGAGGATAAAGAGATATGCGCAGGCCGCTGCGGGCGGTCTTGCGCTGCTGCTGACGCTGCTGCCGGCTCCAGAAGGACGGGCCTCTGAACGTGCTGGCACGGAGGCTTCCGACAAGCTCATCCGCTTCATGAGGACAGAGCACACGCCCTCGGAACCGCTCCTGCCTCCGGGCACGGTGATCAAGGATGGCTTTGAGCCGGGCGAGGGCGCACCGGCAGGCACAGTGCAGCTTGTCAAAGGCACGGCGCTGGCAGTGCGCAAGGCCGGCGGCGCAGCCTTCCGCCTGCAACGAGACTCGCCGGTCTTCACAGGCGACACGCTGGTCACAGAGAAGGAGAGCAAGGTCACGCTCCTCATGCAGGACAACAGCGTCCTCTCGCTCTCTGCCCAGTCCAAGCTGACCATTGATCAGGCGGCTCTCAAACCTGAAGGCAAGCGGGACACCAAGCTGAAGCTCCTGCTGGGACGGGTGCGGGCCGTAGTCTCCAAGCTGGCTGGAAAAAGCTCCTTCACAGTGCGCACTCCGACGCTGATGGCAGGAGTCCGGGGAACAGATTTCGCAGTGGCTGTCGCGCCCGCGCCAGATGCGCCGTCCCAGCTGCTGACCGCTGTCCTCACAGGCGGCGGGCAATCTTTTGTCGAGCTGCTCAGTCCGGCAGGCGGAGCAAGCACGCTGCTGTGTCCGCTCTCCGTGGCCAGCGCTGATGAAAGCGGCAGAATCACCCGGCCTGTGCGCGTCTGCTGGAAGTCACCAAAGACACTGCGGCGCATCGCCCCTGAGATTGGGCTGAATTGCAGCATCTACCGCCGCAGAAGGAAATAACATGCAGAAGGATACCATGATCCCAAAGAAGATTGCAGGAAGCCTGCTGTTCTGCTGCTTCCTCCTGATTGTTTCGTCTGCGGCAGGAGTGTCCTCTGCCGCTGTAACCCAGCTGTCCGAACAGGAGCTTCTGGATTTCTTCAGCAAGGCGGCGGGCTGGCCTGCGCCTGCGCTGTCTTCAGCAGCCCAGCCCTCAAAGCATCCCCGGAGGGATGAGCGGGGAGCGCAAGTGGGCAAAGTGCAGAGTGTCCAAGGCGCGGCTTTGATCATCTACGAAGGCGGGACCGAGAGCTTTCGTTTGGACCAAAGCCTACCGGCACCGGTTTTCAGCGGCGACACGCTGATCACAGAGAAGGACAGCCGGGTCACGCTCCTTATGCAGGACAACAGCCTGCTGACCCTTTCCCCCCAGTCCAAGCTGGTGCTGGACAAAGCGATTTTCAAACCGGAGTCGGGCAAGCGCGACACCCGGCTACAGCTGCTGCTGGGCAGGCTGCGGGCGGTGGTCTCCAAGGTGACCGGCGAGGACAATGCCTTCATCATTCAGACCCCGACCGCCGCCGCCGGGGTGCGGGGCACAGATTTCGCAGTGGCGGTTGCGCCTTCGCCGCGCCAGCCTTCCTCGCTGCTGACGGTCTTAATCACCGGCGGCGGCGCGTCAGCAGTGGAGCTGAGGGCGGCGGCAGGCGGCTCGGTTCTTGTCGGCCCGCTGTCGGCAGCGGGCGTTCTGGCAGACGCTCCGGCCTTGCCGCCCGTCGCGCTCGGTCAGACGGCCCGTCGCGTCCTCAGCGGCATCGCCCCGGAGCTTGACTCCGCTGCCGAAATGGATTCCGCCGAACCTTGGCAGAAGGATTTCCTCCAAGCTGAGCAACGCTGCAGTCTTGCTTGGGCGGCGAAAAAGAGTCGAGCCGCTGGCGTGGCTCCGGCGGAAATCCTCGCCTTCGCAGCCAAGAGCGGACGGATGAAGATTCTCCCCTGTTTGAAGGCTCTCGGCTGCGGCGGCGTGGAGAAAAAACGAGTGTTCAAGGCGGCTGAGAGTGTCGGCATCAGCGATGAAGAGACACTCCATGCCCTTGAGCGGGCCGTGACCCGCTGCGGCCCCTCCGCCCGGCGGCACTGACTTTCTCCGTCGATGCTTTCTTCGTTGAAGAAAATCAGCGCAACCGGATTGGTGCGGGCTGTCGGCGCGGTGATCTCTCTTGCCCTGACCGGCATTTCCCTCTGGAATCCGCTGCTGCTCAACGAGCTGCGCCTGCGCTCTTTTGACCAGCTTATGGCCCAGCTGCCGGTTCCGCTGGCCAAGCCGCCAGTGGTGATCGTTGATATCGATCCGAAAAGCCTGCGCGAGTTCGGCCAGTGGCCTTGGCCGCGCAGCCGCACAGCAGAGCTGATTCGCGCTGTCGCCGCAGCCGGGCCGACGGTCATCGGTCTTGACATGGTCTTTGCCGAGCCCGACCGCAGCTCGCCGGTACGCCTCACTGAAAGTAAGCCGGATATACCGTCCGGTGTGCGGGACTATCTCCTGAACTTGCCTGATAACGACCAAGTGCTGGCTGAAACCCTTGCCTCCAGCCCTGTGCCGGTCGTGCTCGGTCATATCTTCACCCACCAAGCCGGAAGCTCCGCTATCCTCAAAAGCGGCAGCTTCCTCTTGCGGGACCATGACCCGGCTCCGTTCCTGCACCGTTTCAGCGGAGCGGATGCCAACCTGCCGCTCTTTGCGCAGGCGGCGCAAGGCAGCGGATTCTTCAACATCGTGCCGGAAAGTGATGCCATCGTCCGCCGCTTGCCTCTGCTGATCAACTTCCAAGACGGCCTGTATCCCAGCTTGACATTGGCCATGCTGCAAGCGGCAGCAGGCGGGCAGCCGATCGAGGTGAGCAGCAACGAGAACGGAGTGCGCGCAGTCCAAGTCGGACCGCATTTGATTCCGACCACCATGCGGGGCGAGCTGCTGGTCAGCTTCAGCGCCCCGCTGGATGAGGCCAGTTTCTCAGACGCGGCCCGCAGGCTGCCCTATATCTCCGCTGCCGACATCCTCGCAGGCCGTTTTGATCGGGCTGCGCTGCGGCAGGCCTATGTGCTGGTCGGCACCTCTGCCCTAGGCCTCTTCGATCTGATTGCAGTGCCGGTGAGCGAAGCTTTTCCCGGCGTGGAGTTTCATGGCCATGCCCTCAACACCATTCTGGACGGCAGCTATCTCCGGCGGCCCGAATGGCTGCGGGGGCTGGAGGTCGTGCAGCTCTGCGTCATCGGTCTGCTGCTGACCATGCTCCTGCCCAAGGCGGGCGCAGCGGGCGGCCTGCTTATCACCTTAGGCGTGGTGGGCGGCAGCATTCTCTTCACTCTATGGAACTTTCTCTGGAACAGTCTGCTGGTTGACATGGTCGCTCCTTCGGCGACCGCCTTCTTTCTGTTCGCCGCCTTGACATTGCTCAACTATTTCGCGGAGGAACGGAAGACATCCCGCCTCCGGGCCGCTTTTTCGCAGTATCTGGCCCCGGCGGTGGTCGAAGAGCTGGTGAAGAATCAAGACAGCCTGGTGCTCAGCGGCGAGGAGCGAGAACTGAGCATCCTGTTTTCCGACATTCGCGGCTTCACCAGCATGGCCGAGCGGATGCGGCCTGAGGCCCTCTGCGGCTTCCTTAATGAATATCTGACCCCGATGACCGCCGCTGTCATGGACCGGCGCGGCACCGTGGACAAATTCATCGGCGATGCGGTGATGGCCTTCTGGAACGCCCCGGTGCGGACTCCAGAGCACACCCGCCACGCCTGTGAATGCGCCTTGGCCATGCTCAACGAGCTGGAGGAGCTGAACCGGGACTGGCTCAAGCGCGGCCTCCCGTCCATCCACATCGGCATCGGCATCCACTGCGGCACGGCGCGGGTGGGCAATATGGGTTCCAAGCAACGCTTTGAGTACACGGTGATCGGCGACTCAGTCAATCTCGCCTCGCGGCTGGAAGGTCTGACCAAATACTACGGCGCGGACATCGTTGTCAGCGGGGCCGTGCACGAGGCAGTGGACGTGGAGTCAATGGTCTTCCAGCAGATAGACACGGTGCGGGTGGTGGGCAAAAGCGAGCCGGTGGCCATTTTCCAGCTCATGAGAGCGGACTGCTGGCGGGAGCGGGCTGAGGAGATGAAAATGTATGAAAAAGCCTTCGCGCTTTACAGCTTCGGCAAATTTGAGGACGCAGACCCGCTCTTTCAGACTTTGACCGAGCGGCATCCAGAGTCCAAGCTCTACGCGCTCTACAGCGGGCGCTGCCGCAATCTGATCGAAAATCCGCCCGCGCACTGGGACTGGATCACCGACATGCGGAGCAAATAGCGAAAAATATAGTCAAAGCGGTATAAAATGTTTCTCCTGCAACCGTTGCGCTGCAGGAGCAGGCCCCTGCGCCTGCCTCAATGTCTGAAACAAACAGCATACCTTTCACCATATAAAAGGGTTCCCTTTTTATATATAGAAGGGAGACCTTTTTGCATATAAAAGGGAGGTATTTTGATTCGCAAAAAAAACGGCATGTATCAACGCATGTATTGCCGGAGCAGCATGAAATGTTTCTCCGGCAAGCTTTGCGCCGCAGGGCAGGCCCCTGCGGTATTCGGACGGCCAGCGCAGGGGCAAACTGCCAAGCTCTTATGCAAGAGATACATTGTATGATGCTCCAGCTGCATGCGCCGAAGTCTTCCGGCGCATATTTTGAACAACGGCTGCGACCGAGCCGTTCAGTTGCCTGTGGGAATATGCTGCTGGATTTCTGGAGAGGCCTCGATCTGCGCTGCTGGGCGTTGCTCGTGCGGCATCAGAAAAGAGAGCGGGTTCCAGCCGGTGTACAAGGAGAATCCGGCGATAAAAAGAATGATCAACAGCAGCACGCCGCCCGCCAGTGTGGCGGCGGAAAGCTGGGCCGGCTCAGCCAGCTTTTTTGCTGACATGCCGCCAGACTCGCGGGCAGACTTCTTCGGGCGACTGCGCTCTTGACTCTCCCGCTCGGCAATGAATCTTCTCGCAGCCTCTGCGCCGTCAATACCGAGAAAATTTGCGTAGATGGCCACCTGTCCGCGGACGAAGGTGTTGGAGGGCAGATCCGCGTACTGCTCATGCTCAATAGCAACTAAGTTGGAAGTGGAAATGTTGGTCGCTTCGGCGACATCGCGGAGACTGACACCCTTCTCCTGCCGCAGCTGCCGCAGCATCACGCCAACCGAACCCTGCCGTCCGCCGTCCGCCTGTTGTTCCGTGCCTTCTTGCTTGTTCATATCTGCTGAGGGGTTGTTGTGTTGATCACAAAATCCTGATGTAGGCCCCGCTGCGGATTTCCTCCAGCCATGCCTTGTAACGCGTCTCCATTTCCTCTTTAAGCAGGATTTCGTGGATATCAGTCCTGACCGACTCATACGGAGCCTTGGCCGCATCTTGACCGGAGGCAAGGAGTTTGAAAATCATGAAGCTGTCCTGAGTCTCAACCACGGGGCTGATGCCGCCCGGTTGAAGAGAAATCACTGCGTTCCGCATATAGGGAGCCATTTCTTCGGACTTGAACACGCCAATGTCGCCGCCGTCCGCTGCCGAAGGCAGCTCCGAACGCTGTTTGGCTATCTCTCGGAAATCCTGACCTGAAACGACCAGCTGCCGGACCTCCTCAGCTTTCTGCCGAGCAGCTTGCTTCGAGCTGCCAAAGGCAAAGCCGATCTGGAGCAAATGGTAGCCAGAGGCTTTAGCGGTATATTTATTCTCGTAATACTGTCTGATTTTTTCCTCTGGCACCACCACCTTAGAGCGTACTGCGTAGCCAACCAGCTTGGAGCTGAGAATCTGCTCTTTGAGTTTTTCCCGATACTGCTGTTCCGTCAGGCCCATCTTCTTCAGCTCGGCCTTAAACTCTTCCTCGCTGGCTCCGCCGCGCTCCAGAGCATCTTTCCGTGCCGCCTCGACTTCTGCTGCTGAAACCAAAATTTTCATCTGCTCGGCCTGCTGCAACATCAGATGCTTTTCGATCAGCTTGTCAATCACGTTCCTCCGGGCTTGACGCATCGCCTCATCCCGCTGGCTGAACGGCACCTCTGCTTTGATCCGCTCGACAAATGGTCTGATCGCCTCCTCAACCTCGGACACGGTAATGACATCCTGATTGACCACGGCGGCGCAGGCATCAACCACTTCCGCAGACTCGGCCCAAGAGGCCAGCAGAATAATAAACGCAAACGCGGCCAGACTGCTGCATATTCTCCTCGTCATCTTGTCACCATGCCTTGTCCGCAGGAAGCGGAGCGGTTGCATAGAATCAGCTGTTACCTTCCTCCATCGCCGCCTTGCGGCTGAGGCGGATGCGGCCTCGGCTGTCAACTTCCAACACCTTGACCTTGATCTTGTCGCCCTCTTTGAGAATATCTTCGACCTTGGCGACCCGCTGCGGGGCCAGCTCAGAGATATGCACCATGCCGTCAGTACCAGGCAGAATCTCGACAAATGCACCGAAATCCTTGATCGTCTTAACCGTGCCGTTGTATATCCGGCCTACTTCCGGCATGGCGGTCATTCCCTCGATACGGGCGAGCAGGGCAGAGGCGGACTCGTTGCTTTTGGCGAATATCTTCACCGTGCCGTCATCGTCCACGTCAATTTTGGCATCAAACTCCAAAGTCAGCTCGCGGATGATCTTGCCGCCAGGGCCGATGATGTCACGGATTTTATCTTGGCTGATTTTGGTGGTCACATACTTTGGCGCATGATCGGCGATCTCGGTCCGGGGGGTGCCGATCACCTCTTGCATTTTCTCCAAAATATGCAGACGGCCAGCCTTGGCCTGTGCCAAAGCATTACCCATGATCTCGCGGTCCACGCCGTCAATCTTGATGTCCATCTGGAGCGAGGCGATTCCTTTCGCTGTGCCGACAACCTTGAAGTCCATGTCGCCGAGATGATCCTCATCGCCAAGGATGTCGGTCAGCACCACCACCTTGTCGCCTTCTTTGATCAACCCCATGGCCACGCCGGAAACCGGCGATTTGATCGGCACACCTGCGTCCATCAGAGCCAAGCTGCCGCCGCAGACCGTGGCCATCGAGGAAGAACCGTTAGACTCCAGCACCTCGGAGGTAAGGCGCAGCGTGTAGGGGAAGCCCGCCGGGTCAGGCAGAACTGCCTCGATGCCGCGCCGGGCCAAGGTGCCGTGGCCGATGTCCCTGCGGCTGGGGCCGCGCAGGGCGCGCACCTCGCCAACGCAGAACGGTTGAAAGTTGTAATGGAGCATGAAACGGCGGTAAACGTCTCCGGTCAGCCCCTCGACGTGCAGCTCGTCGCGCTCAGAACCCAGCGTGGCCACTACCAGTGCCTGGGTTTCGCCGCGTGTGAACAGCGCCGAGCCGTGCGCCTTGGGCAGCACCCCAACCTCGCATTGAATGGGCCGCACTTGATCGTGGCTGCGCCCGTCCAGCCGCACACCCTGATTGACAATGCGCCCGCGCATGACCTTTTTCTTGTACTCGTCAACCAGCTCGATCACTTGGTCTTTTTTATGCTGCTCCAGATCAATCCCGGCCAGCACCTCGTCCACCAAGGCATCGTAGCGGCTATAGCGGGCCATTTTCTCCCGCGTAGCGATCACCTCTTCCATACCTGCGGCGGCAAGCTGCTCGACCTTGGCCTTCAGCTCCTCGTTGACCGCAGGCGGAGTCACGCTGCGTTTCGGCTTGCCCGCCGCCGCTTGCAGCTCCTTCTGAGCGGCGATGAGCGGCTGCACTGCCTGATGAGCAAAAAAAATGGCATCCAAGACCAGATCCTCGCTCAATTCCTCGCTGCGGCCTTCAACCATGACCACAGCGGTCTCGGTGCAGGCAACCACCAGATTCATCCTCGATTTTGCCAGCTGACTCTTGCCGGGATTGAGAATATACGCGCCGTCCACATAACCAACACGGGCAGCGGCGACTGGCCCGGCCCATGGCACATCAGACAAGACCAATGCAGCGGCGGCTCCGTTCATAGCCAGAATGTCAGGATCAATCTCAGGCTCGGCGGAAAACACTGTGGCGATCACCTGAGTTTCTGCCCTCCATGTCTTCGGGAACAAAGGCCGCATTGGGCGGTCAATCAGGCGGCTGGTCAGAATTTCCTTTTCTGAAGGTCGGCCAATTTCGCGGCGGAAGTAGTTGCCCGGAATCCGACCGGCAGCATAAAGACGTTCCTGATACTCAACAGTCAAGGGCATGAATCCCATGTCGTCTTTAGCTTTTTTTTCGGCCACCGCCGTGACCAGCACCATCGTGTCCCCGCAGGAAACCACTACCGAGCCGCTGGCCTGCTTGGCCAGCTTGCCGGTTTCAAAGGCCATGCTCCGCCCGCCAACTGCAACCTCTATCCTTTTGTACATGCAAACTCCTTTGCGTTCAACGTCATCCCGGACTGCTGGCCAGGTCTTTTTTCTTTCTGTGACAGGATCAATTTTCTGCGTCTGGTGCCGCTTCCTTCTGTTTAAAGAGCAGCGAGGCAGCCACGCCCGCGCCAAGAGCTACGGCGATGATGCCGAGCGAGAGGCCGGTCGGGACAGGATAATGATGGGAAAGGATCATTTTCACGCCGACATAAGCAAGGACAAAGACCAGACTGATTTTCAAGTAATGGAACATGCCAATCATGGCGGCCAAGGCGAAATACAGCGAGCGCAGGCCGAGTATGGCAAACACGTTCGAGGTGAAGACGATGAACGGATCGGTAGTAACGGCGAAAATGGCGGGAATGGAATCCACGGCAAAGAGCACGTCGGTGCTTTCAACAATCAGAAGCACAAGAAACATCGGCGTGATCGCTTTTCTGCCGTCATCCAGCACGGTGAAAAACTTTTCGCCTTCAAAATTTGGCGAAACAGGAAAAATTTTCCGCGCCACCCGGATGAGCAGGTTCTTTTCTGGATCAATTTCCTCGTCGCCGCTGAAAAGCATCTTGCCTGCGGTGAGGATCAGGAAGCCGCCGAAGACGTAAATCATCCAGCTGAAGGTCTGAATCAAGGCTGTTCCGGCAAGGATCATCACGCCACGCAGGATCAATGCGCCTAAAATGCCCCAGAACAGCACCCGGTGCTGATATTTTCCCTCCAATTTGAAGTAGGAGAAAATCATCGCGATGACAAAAATATTGTCTAAGCTGAGGGATTTTTCAATGATGTAGCCGGTGAAAAATTTTAAAGCCGCATCCTTGCCGGATTTCAGCGCATATTCACCAAGGCCGATGCCCAGCCAGTTGCGGCTGTAGGCATAAAAAATGAAGACATTGAAGAGGAGGGCCAACGCCACCCAAAACATTGTCCAAAGGAGGGCCTCCTTGGCGGAAATGACTTTGTTCTGCTTGTGAAACACACCCAGATCAAGAAAAAGCAGGGCGAGGATCAAGAGAATAAAAAGAAACCAAGGAAGCAGAGTCATGAGCTATTTTTTACAAATGTCGAGTGGGAAGGCTGCCTCCCGTTGCGACGCAGCAGGAGGCAGAATGGACTACTTCCTGATCCCCAGAGCCTGAATCACGGTGCGGTAGCGATTGATGTCCTTCTTCCGCAGATAGGCGAGCAGGCTGCGCCGCTGGCCGACCAGCTTGAGCAGACCACGACGGGAATGATGATCTTTGGCGTGGGTCTGGAAATGCTCGGTCAGGTAGCTGATCCGGTCGGAAATCAGGGCGATCTGCACCTCCGGCGAGCCGGTGTCGCCTTCGTGAGCCGCGAATTTGCCGATGATTTCCTTTTTCTTTGCTGTGTCTTGCGCCATGATTGGCCTCCGAGAAGGGCTGTCCTTCCGCTGTCGGCAAAGCCTGCTGTTCCTCAGCCTCGCCGGAGTCTGGATACA
>NZ_JBLWEP010000007.1:17294-31571 GCF_048287355.1 Candidatus Electronema sp. TJ | reverse complement strand
GAATTTCGTTTTATTTCTTGGGGAGAACATGGTACAAAACAAGCAGGCAGTCATGCGCCGCCGCTCCAAGCGGCCTTTGCGCACCGCCTGAACTTCCCTCCCCGATGAAATCTCATGGCACAGATAGATTCCTATTTCAAGCAGATGAAAGAGCGCGGGGCCAGCGACCTGCACATGGTGGTCGGCTTTCCGCCTTTGCTGCGCCTGCGCGGCGAGCTGGTGCCGCTGGACGAGCCGGTGCTGACCGCCGAAAGCAACGAGCGCATCCTCTTTGAGATACTTGATCCAGATCAGCAGGCCATCATCAAGAAGAACCGCGACTTTGACAAGGCCTACGCGCTGGAGGGCGTGGGCCGCTTCCGCTGCAACTTCCTCTATCAGCACCGGGGCATCGGCGCGGTTTTCCGCATCATTCCCACCAAGATTCTCACGGTGGAGCAGCTCGGCCTGCCAGAGGTGGTGAAGAGCATTGCCGACTATGTGCGCGGCATGGTGCTGGTCACCGGCCCGACCGGCAGCGGCAAGTCCACGACCATGGCCGCGATCATCAACCTGATCAACGACAAGCACCCGAAGCACATCATCACCATTGAAGACCCGCTCGAATTCGTCCATCCGAACAAGCAGTGCGTGTTCTCGCAGCGGGAGATCGGCAGTCATGCCAAGAGCTTCGCCAAGGCCTTGGCTGTCGCCAACCGCGAGAACCCGGATGTGATTCTTGTCGGCGAGATGCGCGATTTGGAGACCATCTCCGCAGCCCTGACCTGCGCCGAGCTGGGCATTCTGGTTTTCGGCACCCTGCACACCAACAGCGCGGCCAAGACCATCGACCGGATCATCAACGCCTTTCCAGCAGAAGAGCAGCCGCAGACCCGCACCATGCTGGCAGACTCGCTCAAGGCGGTCATTGCCCAGCAGCTGCTCAAGACTAAAGACGGCAAGGGACGCTGCGCCGCGCTGGAAATCCTCATCGGCTCGAACGCCTTGGCCAGCATCATCCGCGAGGGCAAGATCAACCAGATTGAGTCCATGATTCAGACCGGCACCACGCAGGGGATGCAGACCATGGACCAGTGCCTGCAAAAGATGATTGACGACGGCAAGATCACGGTTGAGGCGGCGCGGGAAAAGGCGATCAACAAGAGCCTCTTCCCGCTGCCGGACGCGGAGTGACAAGGAGCTGAGCCATGCTGAAAAACCTGATGCAGCAGGCTGCCGCAAAGATGCTGCGCAACACGCTCAATCAGCTGGCGCATCATGTTGAGCCGTCCTGCTTTGGTGATTCTTTGGCGGAGCGGACGCGCTGGAATCCTCTGAAGAGCGGCGGCTCGAATTTCCGCACGCATAAATTAGTCAGCACGCAGCGCGACCGGATGGAGTTCCGCATCACCGCAGGGATGCTGCTCTTCGCCCTCGCCTTTTTTCTGGTTGGTGTCGGCGCGGCGGCGGGCACTCTGCTCTCTGCTGATCTGTATCTGCCGCTGGGCTTGTTCGGTCTCATTTTTCTGGCCATCGGCGGAGGACTGCTCTATTTCAGCGCCAAGCCCATAGTCTTTGACAAGCGCAAGGGTTTCTTCTGGAAAGGCTGGAAGTCGCCGGATGACGTGACCGACCTGCACAGCATCAAGTGCTGCGCACGGCTGGGAGAAATTCATGCCTTGCAGCTCATTGCCGAGCAGATCAAGGACGACGGCTCTTCGTATTCGAGCTATGAGCTGAATCTTGTCTTGAAAGACGCTTCCCGCATCAATGTGGTTGATCATGGCAGCAAGGAGCGAATTCGGGAAGATGCCGCCGCGCTGGCGGCTTTTCTCGGCAGGCCGCTTTGGGATGCGGCGGAGCTGAAGATGTTTGATGCGGCCATGCTGGCCAGCAAGATGGAGGAGCTGCGCAAGATCGAAGCGGGCAATCCTGAGCTGCTGGATGAGAAGACGAGGGAACTGCTGGAGAAGCTTGCTCTGAGGCTTGAAAAAATGGCGTGATGGTCTTGAAGCCTTTGCTGGCTGAAACGCGCTGACTCTTTATGGACAAACACACCCTCAAAGAACTCCGGCGCATCTTCGGCCCGGACAAGCTGCTGACAAGCTGGGAAGACCGCACCTGCTACAGCTACGACGCGACCGGCCAGAGCTTCTTGCCAGATGCCGCCGCGCTGCCGGAAACAGCGGAGCAGGTCGCAGCTGTCCTGCGGCTGGCCAACGAGCACCGCTTCCCGGTCATTCCTCGCGGCGCAGGCAGCGGCGTGACCGGCGGCTCCCTGCCGGTGGCGGGCGGTCTCGTGCTCGCCTTCAGCCGGATGAAACGGATTCTGGAGATTGATCCTGCCAACATGATCGCCGTGGTTGAGCCGGGCCTGATCACCGGCGAGCTGCAAGCGGCCCTGAAGAAGCGCGGCCTGATGTACCCGCCCGATCCGGCCAGCCTGAAGTTCTGCTCCATCGGCGGCAATGCGGCGGAATGCGCAGGCGGCCCCAGCGCAGTCAAGTACGGCGTGACCCGCGACTACATCATCGGCTTGGAGGCGGTCTTGCCGACTGGCGAGATCATCAAGACCGGGGTGCGGACAGAGAAAGGCGTGGTCGGCTATGACCTCACCCGGCTGCTGATCGGCTCGGAAGGCACGCTGGCAATCTTCACCAAGCTCATCCTGCGCCTGCTGCCGCTGGCCGAGAGCAAAGCCACCTTTCTCCTCACCTTCCCTGATCTGGCTGAAGCGACGAAATTGGTGGCGGAAATCCTTGCTGCTGGACTGCTGCCCTGCACGCTGGAGTATATGGATAGAACCGCGATTGACGCAGTGCGCGACCGGCTGAAGCAGCCGCTGCCAGATGGAACTGCGGCCCTGCTGCTGGTGGAGTTTGACGGCGGCAAGGAGGAGGTGAAGCAGCAGGCAGCCCGCTTTGCCGCCTTTGTTGCGGACAAGGGCAACTGCGTTCTCCGTCAGGCAGCGGACGAGCAGGAGACAGCGGAGCTGTGGCTGGCCCGGCGTTCGATCTCGCCTGCGGTGCTCTCGCTCAGGCCGCACAAGATTGCTGAAGATGTGGTGGTGCCGCGCTCAAAGATTCCTGATTTGGTCGCCTTCACCGAGCGGCTGGCCGTTGAGCTGAAGCTGCTCATCCTCACCTTCGGCCATGCTGGGGATGGTAATATCCACGTCAACATCATGCTCGACAAGAGCAGGCCGGAAGAGCAGCGCAACGGCCTCGATGCCAAGGAGCGGCTGTTCCGCTTTGTCCTCAGTCTTGGCGGCACACTCTCCGGCGAGCACGGCATCGGCATCACCAAGTCTGCCTTCCTGCCGCTGGAGATTGACCCAGTCAGCCTCAATCTGATGCGCAAACTGAAACAGCTCTTTGATCCCAACGGCATTCTCAATCCGGGGAAGGTGTTTCCTGAATAAAACAGCTCACTGCGCCGCTGAACGGAGCGCACGAAGCAGGTTCGGGCCGAAGAACTCAGCCGCCTTGCGTGAGCCGTCAATGGAGAGATGGCCGCCGTCCGAATACCAGATAGCGTTCTTGCGGGCATCCAGCGCGGCGCAGCTCTCCTTGCCGCAGAAGACATCAAAGGGGTCGAAGAACCAGACATTCGGCTCTGCTGCCGCATACTCCCGCAGCCTTTTGTTGAGATGCAGGCCGACACCTTGATCTCGTGGAAAGACCATTGACTCAAGGCAGTTGTTGGGCAGGAAGTTCGGGCGGTTCAGGCAGGAGATGATGCCGTTCCGGTTGCCGCTGCCAGGCGGGTTGCCGATGATGAGGAAAGGCCGGTCCTTGCCGATCTTCTCACGGATCTTGCGCAGGTTGTCGAGCATGAAGTCCTCAAAGGCGCGATGGTCAGGGAACTTGATCTGCCGCCCTTTCAAGTCGCATATTCCCTCTATGTACCATTCCCAAGCCAGCGAGAAGATGACCGGCTTGCTGTTGCCTTCCGCCAGCCTGAAGAAATGGCGTGACTGGAGGGAACAGGTCTCGTCCGGCTGGCCTTGATAGAAGAAAGTGATATCCGGGCCGATGATGCAGGCGTAGTCTGTCGCCAGCTTGGCAGTGAGGCCGTGCTGCTTAAAGAGCTGATCCAGCCCGGTCGCGTACTGGAGGACAAAACTGTCGCCAGTGATGATCAGGTCGTAATCCCGCTTCTTCATGCCGAGGATGCCGGTGAAGGTATAGCCTTTGCCGCCAAACCGATCCACATGGAACTGCGCCGCGTTCTGCGCTTTGGCAAAGGTGCTGCTGATACGGCTGGGGAAGCCCTCCTGCCGGATCAGCTCGGTTCCGGCAGCAAGCAGCAGGGCCGCAGTCAGGCCGCAGAAGGCGAAGAACAGCCGCTGCGGCAGCAGGCGGCCTCGGCGGAAAGGCTGTTCGATGAACCGCCATGACAGCCCGGCCAGAAGAAAGCAGAGCAGCAGCAGGCCAAGCCGCTCCTGCAAGCTCAGGCTGCTGTATCGCCAATATTTATAAAAGATCAGCAGCGGCCAATGAATCAGATAAAGCGAGTAGGAGATCAGGCCGATGCCCGCAGTCACGCGGTTGCGCAGCAGCCAGCCGAGCAGTGGAGCTTGGCTGCCACTCCAAATGATCAGCGCGGTGCCAAGGCTGGGCACTAAGGAATGCAGGCCAGGAAAGGAGGTCTGTTTGCTGAAGCGGAAGATGCCCCAGCTGATGCCGAACAGCCCGGCGGCCAAAGCCAGTTCGGCCAGCCATGCTTTCCTAGGCGCAGGCAGCCAGACCAAGGCCGCGCCGCAGGCGAATTCAGCCAGCCGGAACGGAGTGAGAAAGAAGGCTCCAGAGGGGTCGCTGCGCAGCCAGCGTTCCGCGCAGTACAGAGATGCCGCGCTGCCGAGCAGAAGGAGGGCCAGTAGCCATTTTTTTCCTAAGTGCGCAAGAAGCAGGAGCAAGGCGGGCCAAATAAAATAGAACTGCTCCTCCACGGCCAGTGACCAAGTGTGCAGCAGGGGCTTAAACTCTGCCGCCGTGTCGAAATAGCCTGCCTCCTGCCAGAAGAGGATGTTGGAGACTGAGAGCAGGCTGGCGAGCAGCGATCTGCCGAACTGGACATGGTGTTCTGGCGTGAAGAGCAGATGGCTGGCCAGCAGGCTGAGCAGCAGCGTCGCGTAGAGGGCCGGGAAAAGCCGTTTCACCCGCCGGGCATAGAAGCGGGCGAAAGAGAACGCGCCGCCGCCGAGATCAGCCATGATGTTCTGGGTGATCAGGAAGCCGGAGATGACAAAGAAGATGTCCACCCCGGTGAAGCCGCCGGAGAAGGCTTTGAAGTCAAAGTGATAGAGCAGGACAGCGAGGACTGCCGCTGCCCGCAGGCCGTCAATATCGGCCCGGTACTGCCGCTGAAGCATGGTGTTTGAACAAAGCAGGAGTTGACAGGTCGCTCCTTGTTTACGCAATCCGCCTCGCTTTGTCCAGCAAAACACCAAGCCGGGGCAAATTCAGCAAATCCTCGGCAGCATCTCTCCCGGCAACATGTCCACCAGCCGTGCGCCGCCTATCGCCGTGCGCAGGAGCACCTGAGCTTTCTCGGTGCCAGTCACCCTGCCAATGATGGCGGCATCTTTGCCGTATTGCGTTTGCCGCATCGCCGCCACAACAGCTTCAGCATCGCCCTCTTTGACAAACGCGACCAGCTTGCCCTCATTGGCCACAAAGAGCGGATCAAAGCCCAGCAGCTCGCAGGCAGCCTTGACCGCAGGCTTGAAGGGCAGACGCTCCTCATTCAGCTCAATCACCGCCTGCGACTGCTCGGCAATCTCCACCAGTGACGTAGCCAAACCTCCACGAGTTGGGTCGCGCAGAACATGCACTTCGCCAGCGGCAAGCATAGCTTCCACCAAATGATTAAGCGGGGCGACATCGCTTTCCAGCCGGGTTTCAAAGCCGAGGTTCTCACGGGCGGACAGCACCGCAATGCCGTGATCGCCAATGGTGCCGGAAATAATGATCACATCGCTTGGCTGGGCGTTTGCGCCGGAGATATGCACCCCTTCTGCAACCGTTCCCAGCCCGGAAGTGTTGATGAAGAGCTGATCTGCGCTGCCGCGCTGCACCACCTTGGTGTCGCCCGCGACAATGCGCACGCCCGCTTCTTGTGCCGCCGCCTGCATGGAGGCAACCACTCCCCGCAGCACATCAAAAGGCAAGCCTTCTTCCAAGACAAAGCCGCAGGTCAGGGCTATCGGCTGCGCGCCGACCATCGCCAAATCGTTGACTGTGCCGCAGACGGCCAGCCGTCCTATATCGCCGCCGGGAAAGAAGAGTGGTGTCACCACGTGCGAATCTGTGGTCATGGCCAGCCGCTGCCCGCCAGTTTCCAGCACCGCCGCATCATCAAGCGAACTTGGCGCAGCCTCGCCCAAGCCGGGCAGGAAGAGCCGCTGGAGCAGGTCGCGGCTCAACACGCCGCCGGAACCATGCCCAAGAATGACCCGTTCCTCTGGCCGCAATGGCGCAGGGCAGATGGCTCCTTGTAAACGCAGCTCAGTCATGGCTGGCCTCCCGATATTTGTAATAGGCGGCGCAGGCACCTTCTGCTGAGACCATCGGTGCGCCGAGCGGAGTCTGCGGGGTACATTGTTTGCGGAAAGCTGGGCACTGGCTGGTTTTCTTTTTGCCCTGCAAGATGTCACCCGCGATGCAGAGCGGCGATTCCGGCGCGGTGATCGTGCTTACATCAAATTTCAGTTCTGCGTCAAAGTCGGCGAATTCAGGCCGCAAGCCCCAGCCGCTCTGCGGGATCACGCCGATGCCGCGCCATTTGCGGTCAACCGGCTGAAACACAGCCTCAATGCTGCGCTGGGCTGCCTTGTTGCCCTTGCAGCTGACTGCCCGTTGGTACTGATTCTCCACCTCACATCGGCCTTGTTCTAATTGCCGCACCGCCGCGCAGAGACCGTTGAGCAAATCAACCGGCTCAAAGCCAGTGACGGCTATCGGCACCTGATATTTTGCGGCCAGAGGCAGGTATTCATGATAACCCATCACTGCGCAGACATGCCCGGCTGCGAGAAAGGCTTGAGTGCGGCAACCTGCGCTGGAAAGTATCGCCTCCATCGCAGGCGGTACCCGCACTTGCGCAACAAGCAGCGAAAAGTTGCGCAGCCGCTTTTGCCGGGCGTGAAGAACCGCCATCGCATTGGCCGGAGCCGTGGTTTCAAAGCCAATGGCGAAGAAGACCACCTCCTTTGCTGGATTCGCTTCAGCAAGCTGCACCGCTTCCAAAGGCGACCAAATCACCCGCACATCACCGCCGCCTGCCCGCACGGCAAACAAATCCTTGCTCGAACCGGGCACGCGCAGCATGTCGCCGTAGGAGGTGAAGATCACCTCTGGCCGCGCAGCAATGGCAATGGCTTTATCAATCTGTTCCAGCGGCGTGACGCAGACCGGGCAGCCCGGCCCATGCACCAGCTCGATTTGAGAAGGCAGCAAGGCATCCAACCCATGCCGCAAAAAGGCGTGAGTCTGACCGCCGCAGATTTCCATGATCACCCAAGGCCGGGTGACAAGCGAAGCAAGCTCGCCGAGCAGAGCCTGCGCCTTTTCCGGGCGGCGGTGCTCGTCAAGATGCTTCATAGCCAGCATCCGCAACCTCTTTCAGCAGCTTCAAGGTGTCCTGCGCTTCATCTTCCTGCATCAGGCTGATGGCGAAGCCGACATGCACCAAGGCGTAATCGCCGATCTTGGCTTCCGGCGTGTAGGCAAGGCAAATTTCTCTGGCAATGCCGCCAAAGTCAATCTTGGCCATGCGGAGGCTGTCTTTCTCATAAATCTCGGTCAGTCTGCCGGGAACGGCGAGGCACATGATTCACCTTTGCTGAGGAGAGGGAACTGCTTGCGGGTTAGGCTGTACGATTTTCCTGTGAGCGTACACTGTGCAGGCGGCTTGCGCAAGAGGAGTGCGGAAGAATGTGAGGGGCAGGCAGGAAAAAGAACGACCGTACTTTTTTCTGGAGACGAGCGAACGTTTTTGGGATATAGCTGACCTTTTACCGCAGTTCTTCGATATGAAGATATTTGGGATACCGCCTGCGATTTTTGTAGATGAGCGCAAGTCCAGCCAGAGTATAAATTACCCCGACCCATGCACCCACCATACTTCTATTTGTCAACAATTCGGTTGTCCTTTGAGGAAAGATTGATCCTGCCACAGTTGTAACCGCGCCTATTGCAAGAATGATCCAAGGTGATGGCATGGGAAACGTGCGTACTGCATCAATATTTCCAATATGTTTCAATCCCTGCGGAAGACCTCTGACCGTGCCTAAGAACTCCACATAGCTTTCTTCGCTTGTGTGCAGGATTTCAATGACGGCACCATCTTCAGCATCCAAGAAGGCAAAACGGATGTGTGTCTCGTTGTGGCATGATGAGCCTGGTGCGTCTGGCAATGCCTTAATTTGGCAGACATCGCGTTTCGTCTTCAGTACGGTTGCGGCAAGCACGCGGCCATCGCCACGCAGTTTCAGCCGGAGCGGGTCTGTTGCCACAATATCCTCGCCAAGGATTGTCTTCTCTCCGGCATTCCACAAGACAACAAGCGTTCGAGTCAGTCTGGGAATGTCTTGTCCGCGATAATGGACAGTGATGCCTTCGGGCAAACCATCTGTTGCAAGGCCAAGCAGACGTTTTCCGGCGCAGCAATAGGCAAGACGGGTGCGCTGCCGCGTGAACAGATATGTCACGACCGCAGCAATGAGACCGACAAGGCTGATAATGGCTCCCACCCATCCGGGTGACAGCAGTTCAAGTGTGGTGTTGATCCATTGCATAGCGAATATCAACAAGAAAAACCTTGAGAAGAAGCAGCATGAGCCACGACCACCTGCCCCAAAGCCAAACTGCTGTCAGTTCCAAGATAAAGCCATGTCATTGGCTGCGCAGCATTCCTGAAAGCGTACACGGTAAAGGCGGCTTGCGCAAGAGGAGGCGGCATTCATGGGACAGGCTCTTCTTGCAAGAATCAGCTGCACCTTTTCCGCACGGCGGTCAGCAGGCGCGGGTCGCCGGAGAACGGCAACGAGAATTTCAACTGTTCAACCGTCTGCCAGCGGCCTGCGTCCCAGCTTTGCCGCTCTTCATTTGCCAGCATCAGAATGACGATTGTTTCCGGCCCGGCAGTTTTTTCAATCAAAGACAGAAACATCTCCGGCGCGGCAACAGCCCGGCTGGTGATGCAGGCGAAGTTCTCTGAAAACCGCTGCTCCGGCTCCAGCCGCTCCTCTTTCACCCGCACGTTGCGCAGCTGCAATGTGCGGGCGATATGCGAGAGAAAGGCGGCGCGTTTCTGGCGCGGCTCCAGCAAGGTCACGCGCAGCTCAGGACGGGCTGCCGCCAAGACCAAGCCAGGAAAGCCCGCGCCGCTGCCGACATCAAGCAGGGTTGCGTCCGGCCCGTTGAGCCTGTCCAGCAGCGGCAGCAAGGCGAGCGAATCAAGAAAATGCTTTTCGAGCATCTCTGCCGCCGTGGTTTCGCGGGCAAGCAGGTTGATCTTGCGGTTCCACTTTTGCAGCTCGCTGCAATAGAGCAGAATCCGCTCCACAGCGGAGCTGTCAAGGCTGAGGCCAAGCCGGTTCAGGCCGACAAGAAACTGGCTGCGATCACACATGATTTTTTAAAGAGATAGAACGTTGCGCGGTTGGCTGGAAGCAGTTTCCTTTCTGTTTCTTTTATGAAAAATCAGCCTTCTCCTGCCTCGAGGAAGGCTTGAATCGAGGTGAAGCAAGCTGGAAACGTCTCGTTGCAGACTTGCAACGCCTCATTTCAAGCCAGAAATGCCTCAAAGCAAGCTTGAAATGCCTCGTTGCAGACATGAAACGCCTCGATTCAAGTCTGCAACGTCTCATTTTAAGCCAGAAACGAGGCGATTCAGACATGAAACGCCTCATTGCAGGCAATAAACGTCTCGTTGCAAGCCTGCAATGCCTCGTTTCAAGCCAGAAACGTCTCATTGCATGTCTGAAACACGGCAAAGCAGGCTTGCAACACGGCGTTTCCAGCAGAAAAAAAAGCGGGAGATTGCAGCGGAATGTCAAAGCAAGGCTGCTTTCGGCCACGACAGGCAGCGGCAGAAGAAATGCAGCGTCGCGGCAGGGATTGCTGGCCAACAATACCCCGCTTCAGCGGGCTTTGCAACGGAGTTGGCAGGGATTTGCGCAGAGGAAAGAAGTGCGCCCCCGATGAAGGGGGCGTGTGCTGCTTGACAGCTACAACTACAAATGAACCTCACTACGTTTCAATCCACACCCAGTAAAAGAGGGTGACGTGCTGCAAACCGAATATCGTCAGACAAGAGACCTCAGCCATGTGTCTGCTGATATTATTCTGCTCGACACGATCCACTTGCGAGCAACGGCACCGAGCAACTTTTTATGAGTCTTTACTCAGAAGATCAAACGCTTAATCAGCTCGGCGAGAACTGCTGACGCTGTGCCTGCGAATATCATCCGCAGAATATCTGTTGCTGCCTGTTGTTTCATCTCGAATTCTCCTGAGAGAAATAGTGATTGACCGGACAGGCAAGATGAGTTACTATGCAGTAACCCCTCTTGCTGTCGTCCATTTAAGAGGTTTGCCCGTTTTGAATCGCCTTGGCCGGATATGATTCAAGCGGGTTTTTTTATTGTGTTCTTTTCCGGTGTACGTATTCTCTGCACCTCCTTTTTTTGTTGACCAGTGGTTTTTATATTGCCTTTATACTTTAATTGGCTTGGTCATGCAAGTTAAAAATAGTGCTGCTTGTATAACTGACAACTCACAAATAAACCTTCTACGAAGTATTGTTTTCAGCTAAAGCTGACAACAGCTCCCGGCCCGCTGCGCCACGATGAACATCCTTGGACAATCTCCGCAGCAGGCTGGCCGCAAGCGGCGGCAAGGCGGCAAAGGCGTTGACTTCTTCAGCCCCGCCTGCTATGCTCGCGTCATCCATCCGTTCTAATCATCCAGCCGCCATGAAAACGCCGCACCGCGACGCATATACGCCAGAAAAGAAGAAATGCACCGCTCATCCGGCAGAAACGCCGCCGGATGACAGCGGCCTGCTTTGGGGAATCAACGCTGTTGCTGAGGCTTTGCGCGGCAATCCCCGCAGCCTGAGCGAGATTCTGATTGAAAAAGGCAAGGCCGGGGCGCGTTTGCAGGAGATTATTGACGCGGCCCGCGAAGCAGAGGTGCGGCTCCGCTTTGTTGACATGGAACGTGTCGGCCTGCCCAGCGGCAGCCGACATCAAGGCGTGGCTGCCAGACAGAGCGAAGCCGAGCTGCTGCCGCTGGCCGAATTGCTGGCAGCGGAGCCTGAACGCGTCCTGCTGCTCGATTCCATCCAAGACCCCCGCAATCTTGGTTCCATTCTTCGCTCCGCCTTGGCCGCAGGCTTCGGCTCCGTCATTCTCACCAGCGAACGCAGCTCGCCTTTGACCGGCACTGTGGCGCGCGCCTCAGCGGGAGCGTCCGCGCATCTTCGCATCAGCCGGGTGGTCAATCTTGCGGAAACCCTTCGCCAGCTGAAAGACAGCGGTTATTGGATTTATGGCACCGTGGCCGAATCTGAGGCGCAGTCTGTTTACCAGACCGACTTCAGCGGCAGAATCGGCATAGTCATTGGCAGCGAAGGCACAGGCATCCGCCCGCTTGTGAGAAAGTGCTGCGACTTTTTAGTGACCATTCCCATGCCTGGCGCGTTCAACTCGCTCAATGCTTCAGTTGCGGCAGCACTTGTCATGTTTGAAGCGGCGCGGGAGAAAACGGCGCAACCTGCCGCACGCCGCTGACTGTCTCAGTCTGACAGCCCGCTTTCCAGACGGAGGAGGAAGCGTTTGACCGCCAGTCCGCCGCTGAATCCGGTCAGGCTGCCGGAGCTGCCAATCACCCGATGGCAGGGAATCACGATGGGAAGGGGATTGCGGCCCGCCGCTCCGCCCACGGCCCTGGCTTTGGCCGGACTTCCGAGCCGGACAGCAAGCTCTCCGTAACTTCTTGTCTGACCATAGGGAATCAAGGCGATCTGCGCCCAGACCGCCTGTTGAAACATGGTGCCCTGCGGCGACAAGGGCAGGTCGAAGGTCTGCCGCTGCCCGGCGAAATATTCAGCCAGCTGCGCCGCAGCTTGACAGAGCACGGAAGCGGGATCCGCTGCCGGAACAGCGGCAGCAGACGGCGCATTTTCAGCAGGCAAGACAATCCGGCGCAGGCCGAAGGCATCAGCGAAGATCAGCAGCGGGCCGATCGGGCTTTCTATGACCGCCTGCGTCATTTGTCCTCAGCAAAAGGCAGCTGGGCCGGAAGCGGCTGCGCCTTCCTTTGCGGCATTCCTTCCTTCTTGATCCTGCCAGCCAAGTTCTTCTGCCGCCAACGGCTGTCGGGATGGGTGGAGAAAAGCGCGGGTGTCTTCTCTTCCTGCTTCTCGAACATGGCGAAGAGGTCAAGTGTGCCGCCTGCGTGGCCATAAGCGCGGAACATAAGGTCAAGAGCGAAGTTGTCTGCCGCCGCTTCCTGCTCGCGGGAATATTTCAGGCTGAAAGTCTGCACGGACGGCGCAATGAAGCCAGGCAAGCCGTCGGAGAAACCCAGCGCGGCGGTGATCGAAAGCAGCACCAAGCCCCGGCCTAAGCCGCGCAGGTGATCGCGATGAGCGTAATGCCCCAGCTCGTGCGCCAGCACCATTGCCAGCTCGTTTTCAGAGCGCAGCTTGTCGAGCAGGCCGCTGAAAACGACGATTCTTCCTGCGGGCAAGGCGATGGCGTTGATTTCCTCCTGTTCCTGCACCGTGACCTTGTATTGAAAAGCAGGCAGCTCAGGTGCGGCGGCCTTGGCAAGGCGGTCGAGCACCTGCTGGAGATACTCGCGGGTGCGCGGAAAGGCGGCATCGTCAAGTTTGTCAGTGAAATGCGCGGCAATGGCTGTTTCAAAGCGGGGCGGCAGCTGCTCGGCGATTTTTTCAGCGGCAAAGCCGAGCACGATGTACAGCCCGAACACTATCCCCAGCAGATACAGGCTGAGACGGAAGAAATCCCGCAGCTCGCGCTGTTCAGGGACGTTGAAGTTCTCCTCCGCGTAACGCGGCTCAAACTTCATTGCCGGTAATAGACCGCTGTGCCGAAAGCGAGCACCTCCACTCCGGCGACTTTCTCCCGCGCCCCGATTTTCATGGACTCAAAGCGGACGTTGAGAATCGCGTCCGCTCCGGCTGCCTGGGCCTTCATGCGGAGCAGAGCTTCACGCCGCGCCCTGTCCATCATGCTTTCCGCCACCGCGATTCGCATGCCGAAAAAGCTGGCCAGCTGGGCCATGATCTGCTTGAAGTAATCTCCGGCGATCACCACATTGCCTGTGACCAGCTCAGCTTTAACCACAGGCCGGTCTTCCGCCTGCTTCATGGTCAGAGCGGGCAGCTGGAGCAGCTCTTTCTCACGCCGGACTATGTCGGCAAAATGTTTTTTTTCCTTGTATCTGCCGATCAGATAAGAGCCGCAGAACAGCAGGACGAACAATATCAGATCTTCCATGCGGCCCTCACTCGACCCGGACTGCGGTGCCGTAAACGTAGATTTCCGCCGCGCCAGCCGCCACGTCTGAAGTGGCGAAGCGGACATTGACCACCGCGTTCGCGCCCAAAGCCTTGGCCTGCTCGGTCATCCGGCTGACCGCTTCATGCCGGGTTTCGTCGAGCAGCTTGGTGTAGCTTTTCAGCTCGCCGCCGAAGATGTTCTTCAAGGACGCGCCAATGTCACTGAAGGCGTTCTTTGACCGCACTGTGCTGCCGGAAACCAGCCCGTAATGGGCGATGATGGTTTTGCCGGGAATAGTCTCGATGTTGGTGATGTCCATGCTGTCTCCTGCTGATTGATTTGCGCGTCTGAACAGGCCGTTGAACTGCTCTGTTCTCTATACCGCGCGGGTTGAGAATGGTCAACAGCAATCAGTCCTTCTCGTCGATCAGCCGCAGAAAAGTGGTCTCGTCCACGATGGCAATCCCCAGCTCCGCCGCCTTCTTCAGCTTGCTTCCTGCCTTTTCTCCGGCGACCAGATGCGTCACTTTCTTGCTGATGCTGCTGGCCGTCTCCGCACCTAACCCTTTAACCCTTTGCTCGGCCTCGATTCTGGTCATGCTGCTGAGAGTGCCGGTGAAAAGAAAGACCATACCTGCGAGCGGGCCTCCGTCTGCCTTTTTTTCTGCCTCCTGAACCGTCAAGCCCAATTCCAGCAGGCGGGCGATGAGCTCGCGGTTTGCAGGGTCGGCGAAATATTCCCGCAGGGCCGCCGCCGTCTG
>NZ_JBLWEP010000007.1:0-17063 GCF_048287355.1 Candidatus Electronema sp. TJ | reverse complement strand
CAGACAGAAGATGTCAGGGATGTCCTCAATCAGCTTGGCCTCAGCCAGCTTCTCAACATTTTTCGGCCCTAAGCCTTCAATGTCCAGTCCTGATTTTCCAGCAAACCAGATGATGCGCTGAAGCCGCTGCGCCGGGCAGCGTGGATTGCGGCATCGAGTCACGGCCTCGCCTTCAGGCCGATGCAAAGCATTATTGCAGGACGGACATTCCTTTGGGAAAACAATTGGCTGCTCCTGCCCAGTGCGCCGCTCAGGCAGCGGCCTGATCACTTCCGGGATGACATCGCCCGCCCGCCGCACCAGCACCGTGTCGCCGATCATCAGCCCCTTGCGTTGGATTTCATCCTGATTGTGCAGGGCCGCACGACGCACGACGACCCCGCCGATATTCATCGGCTCCAGCACTGCCACTGGCGTGATCGCTCCTGTCCGCCCGACCTGATATTCCACCCCGCTCATCACCGCCTCGGCCTCTTCCGCCGGAAACTTCCACGCCACAGCCCAGCGCGGGGCACGGGCCGTGCTGCCCAGCTCCTCCTGCACGGCAAAGCTGGCGGCCTTGATGACCATGCCGTCAATCTCGTAGTCCAGCCCGTGGCGGATCTGCTGAAGATGGCGGTAGTGCTCCTCGGCCTCGGCCAGACTGCGGCAGAATTTGATCAGCGGATTGACCGGGAAGCCGAGCGAACGCAGATGAGGAAACAACTCGGTTAAGCTCGCGCAAGGCAGGGCGGCAGGATCAGCCACGCCATAGACGAAGAAACTGAGCGGGCGGGCGGCGGTGATTTTCGGATCAAGCTGGCGCAGCGAACCGGCGGCGGCATTGCGCGGATTGGCGAAAAGCGGCTCATCCTGCCCGGCCCGCTGCTGATTGAGGGCGGCGAAATCCTTTTTTGACAGATAGACCTCGCCCCGCACAGCCAATCGTTCCGGCAGTGGCCCGTCCGCGAGCAGGCGCAGGGGAATATTGCGCACTGTGCGCAGGTTGGCAGTGATGTTCTCGCCGACAAAGCCGTTGCCGCGCGTTGATCCCTCGACAAAGAAGCCGTTCTCGTAGCGCAGCTCCACGGCCAAGCCGTCAATCTTCGGCTCCGCTGTCCACGTCAGCTGGGCCGTGGACTTCAGCCGCCGCCGGACGCGCTCCTCAAAATCCGCCAGCTCTTCGGCAGCGAAGATGTTGTCCAGACTGAGCATGGGCAGCGTATGAATCGCTTCGGCGAAGGCGGCCAGCGGCTCGCCGCCAACACGCTGGCTGGGCGAATCTAGCGTGACCAAGTCCGGGAACTGCGCCTCCATGCACAGCAGCTCACGAAAAAGCCGGTCGTATTCCGCATCGCTGATGACTGGGGCATCCTGCACATAGTATTGGTGTGCATGGTCTTGCAGCTCCGCCCGCAACGCCGTCAACCGCAGCTCCGCTTGCTGCCGTGTCATTTCAGTTCGGCTCATCCAGCAGCTGGCCGCCGGAGGCGATGTTTTCGCGCTGCTCCTCGTCAATAAAGATGAGGATGGAATCTTCCGGCTTGCCGGTTTCGCGGACAAGCACGTCGGTCACGCCTCTGGCGATGTTTCTCTTCTGCGTTCTGGTCAGTGTTCCGGCAACCCGGATGCTCACATAGGGCATGTTGTGCTCCTTTTTTTAGTGGAAAGAATTGCCCGGCGCGGCTGCGTCCGCGCCCTTGGCGGATGATCTTAGCAGAATTTCACTTTAAAGTCGAAAGGCATTTTGGTATAAAAATGGCTGAAGCGGAGAGAAAGAAGCATATTTCCAAACGCATCCGACGCAAAGGGGGTAGACGCATGAAGAGAAAGGAAATGACCGTCGCCGCAGCAGGCTGTCTTCTATTTTTTTTCATGCTAGCTGCAAGACTGGTGTCGGCAGAAGAGCATAAAATTATTTTCTGGCATAAGGAGTCTGACAGCACTAAATTTATAGACCTAGCCTGCTCAGAGTTCAGCAAGGAGAACAATGTCATTCTGAAAGCGGAATACATTCCTGTTGATCAGCTGAAACAGGAGCTGCTGAAATGGTCATTGCGCGGAAAGATGCCTGATGTTGTTTTTGTGCCCTCGGATTTCATCGGTATTCACGCCCAGCTCAGGCTGTCTGAAATCCCGTCTTCTTTGAAAAATCCACAAATCAGCGAGGAGTGTCACGCCACAGCTTCATCTTGCGGCAAGCTCTACGGTGCGCCGGTGCTGGGCGGCAATCATCTTATGCTGCTGTACAACAAGCGATTTGTCCGTCAGCCTGCCGCGACATGGACCGAACTGGCGACGCAGCGAACTGAGCTGGAGCGGCAGGATGTTGAGCTGATCGGCTGGAACTACAATGAAATGTATTGGTTTGTCAGTTTTCTCGGTGCCTTTGGTGGCTGGCCGATGAAAGGGGGGAAAATCACCCTTGACAGCCAAGCCATGCAGGAAGCGCTGCGTTTTTACAAATCCCTTGCCGATCAGGGACTCGTCTCACGCGAATGCGGCTACGACTGCTGCGCCAAGCTTTTTTTTGCCGGAAAATTTGCCTATGCCCTGAACGGCGACTGGGCATATGCCCAAGCGGAGCAGGCGTTGGGTGAAAATTTGGGTGTGGCGGTCATCCCGGCCCTTGCCAGCGGCCCGGCAGTGCCAATGTTCTCAACCCATGTTTTAATTTTTCCTCAGGATTCCCTGAACGGGTCAAAGGGAGAAGTGCTGAAAAAATTCATTCTCTTTATGCAGAGCGTGGAGATGCAGCGGCGGATGCGCAGGGAGCTGAAACGGATTCCGGTGCATCAGAAGGTGCTGGCGGAATTCCAGCAAGAGGCCGATGCCAATCAGCAGAAGATACTGCGGCAGCTTGAGCTGGCCCGCGCTATGCCGAGCGAGCCGGGCATGACCTTCGCGTGGGAGGGAATGCGTAAAGGCTTTCATCGTTTCATGACCGGTTCCGTTGATGCTGCGCAGGCGGCGCAGCTCATGCAGCGCATCGCAGAAAACGAGATGCGCCGCCATGCGCAGGCGGCAGCACCATGAGGCTTGCACTATGATCTGCTTCCGCAGTTTCCGCAGCGCGTTGATGACGATTATGCTCGTCGCCTCGGCTTTGCCCGCCTTACTTCTGTCCTTGCCGCTGATTGAAAAAATCTACCAGATCACCAAGGATGATGCGCTCAGCGAGCTGCGTCTGCGCGCTCAGCATCTTTCCCTGAGCCTCAGTCATCAGATTGAGCTGACCGCGACCCGCTTAGTTACGCTCGGCGAGACGAGCGACGTGGTCATTGCCGCCTACAGCTCGCTTTTTCGGGGCCTTGCCGCCCGTTACATGTTTCAGTTCAAAGATGACAACCCGGTGGTGCTTTCCGTCTATCTGATTGATGACTCGTTGTTGCCCGCTGAGGCCGTCCCTGCCGCCGCCGAGGCGACGGCATTGCCAGAACCGGTCCGCAAAGCTGTTGCTGACATGCTTGGACAGCCTGCCGAAACCGTTCAGTCGAAATATGTCTTTGTCTCCTTCCGCGACAGGCAGTTTATCGAGCGAAGTTTCCAGCTCGTCGCTCCCCAGAAGAACGGCAGTCCAATCTTGCGAGCTTTTCCCAGCGACTATGGGCTTGCGCTGATTGTTCCGCTGGTGGAGAAAATCGGCGAGGGCAGCGGCAGGAAAGTGATAAAAGGAGCACTGGCGGCAGTGCTCCCTGCGGAATATTTGATCAACTATCTGGCATCGATGGTCAGGCCGCCAGAATCCTTCTCCTTTATGGAGGAGGACTCTGGCCATTCGCTCCTCCGGCGGCAGCAAAATGCGCCTCGCCAAGGCGGAGAGCTGCGGATTTCCAGCGGGGCACCGCTGCTGCTCAGCAGCACGGCAGAAGGTGCTGTGGCGATCGCCTTCCGTATCACCCTGTCCGAGCCGGAGTCGGTGCGTTTCTCTGAAGCGAACCGGACGCTGCGGAAGGTCGCCGTCGCCTTTTTAGCCGCCCTGTTCCCGCTGCTGCTGCTGTCTTGCTTTGCCGCCAGAATGCTGGCCGCGCCGCTGGAAAAAATGAAGCGGATCGTCAATCAGTATTCCTTGGGCAACTATCATCACACTGAAGAGGCACTGCATTTCATCGAATTCAAGAGCTTCGCCGATCTTCTCACCAACATGGGGAGCAAAATCATGGAGCAGTTCAACGAGCTGAAACAGATCAATCATGCCTACGCCCGCTTTGTTCCAAATGACCTGCTCAGTCATCTGGAAAAAAAATCAATCATCGATGTGCAGCTCGGCGATCATGTGCGGCGGCATATGTCGGTAATGTTCGCCGACATCCGCAATTTCACGGAAATTTCCGAACGTATGAGTCCTGAAGACAACTTCCGCTTCGTTAATTCGGTGCTCAACAGAATTGGCCCAATCATCCGCGAGCACGGCGGCTTTATTGACAAATACATCGGCGACAGCATCATGGCCCTGTTTCATGAGCGTCCAGACGATGCAGTCAAGGCGGGTGTCGCCATGCTCCGTGCCTTAGAGACACACAATGAGGAGATCAAAAAATACGGCTTTGAGCCGGTGCGGATGGGGATCGGCATTAATACCGGCGACCTGATGCTCGGCACCATCGGCGAGCATGGCCGGATGGAGGGCACGGTGATCAGCGACGCTGTAAATCTGGCTTCGCGCCTAGAGGGGCTGACTAAGCTCTACGGCGCGGCCATGCTGATCAGCGATCAGACTTTTTACAATCTTGTCGACCCTAGTCAATTTCATGTCCGGGTGTTGGATTTGGTCGCAGTCAAAGGAAAAAAGCATCCTGTGACCGTGCTTGAGGTGGTCGACGGCGAACATAAGGATGTCCAAAGCCGAAAGCTGAAGACCAAGGAGCAGTTTGAGCTGGGGGTGTCGCTCTACCGGGAAAAGGAATTCTTGCAGGCGGTCACAATGATGCGACAGGTGCTCAGTCAGCATCCAGGGGATAAAGCGGCGGTCATGTACATCGAGCGCTGCGAGAGCAGCATCTGGCGCGGCACGGGCTGCTGTTGGGACGGCGTGACCCGTCTGCGGGAAAAATGATATTTTCCTTGCGGAACGCAGGAGGTTCAGGCTACAAAGCAGAGACTTTCTTAACAACAGAGCGGAGACGTTTCCATGCATATTATTGTCACCGGCGGAGCCGGATACATTGGCAGCCACACCTGTCTGGAGCTGCTGAAAAACGGTCATGACGTGACGGTCATCGACAACCTTTGCAATGCCTGCCGCGAAAGCCTGGACCGGGTGGAGCGGCTCGCGGGTCGGATGCTGCGCTTTTATCAGGCTGACCTTGTCGATCCGGCAGCAGTGGAAGAGGTGTTCCGGCAAAGTCCTGGCGCGGCGGCGGTCATTCATTTCGCGGGTCTCAAGGCGGTGGGAGAGTCCGTTGAAAAACCGCTGGCCTACTATCATAACAATCTTGCTGGCACGGTCAATCTCTGCCAAGCCATGCAGCGGCATGGGGTGAAAAAGTTTGTTTTCAGCTCATCCGCCACAGTTTACGGCACCCCGGCCATTGTGCCAATCACTGAGGCATGCCCGCTGGGCACATGCACAAATCCATACGCCCGCACCAAGGCGATGATTGAGGACATCCTCCGCGATCTGCATCGGGCAGACCCGGCATGGAGCATCGCTCTGCTCCGTTATTTTAATCCGGTGGGTGCGCATGAAAGCGGCGAAATTGGCGAGGATCCCAACGGCATTCCTAACAACCTGATGCCCTATATTTCACAAGTTGCGGTGGGCAAGCTGGAGCGGCTCTCTGTTTTTGGCAAGGACTATCCCACCCCGGACGGTACCGGTGTGCGTGATTACATTCATGTGGCTGATCTGGCGACAGGACACTTGAGGGCATTGGAGCGGATAGAACAGCAGGCGGGCGTGGCGACGTACAATCTGGGCACAGGACGCGGCTGTTCGGTGCTGGAGATGATCACCGCCTTTGAGCAGGCTTCAGGACGGAAAATTCCCTATGTCATCGCGTCCAGACGGGCGGGAGATATCGCCTGTTGCTACGCTGATCCTTCGCTGGCTGAACGCGAGCTGAGCTGGAAGGCGGAGCGTGACTTGGCCACCATGTGCCGGGATGCTTGGAACTGGCAGGCGAAAAATCCCGACGGATACCGCAGCTGAATTGGACTCGAAAAATGCTCTTGCAATCTGCGGCGACTTAATGTACTTTTAAAAAATTGTAAAACTTGCTGACGGAGCATGAGCGGAGAGGAGAGGCTGACTGAAGCGCGGCGGCGGCTGGCGGAGGCCGGGGCGCGGACATCGCAAGAGCTTGGCGCGGGCCGGATTGTCGGTCAGGTCATGGTGCATCTCTATCTCCAGAAAGAGGCGCAGTCCTTGGACAGCATCGGCGAGGCACTTGCTCTGAGCAAGGCCTCGGTCAGCATCGCTGTCCGCCAGCTAGAGCAGCTCGGTTTTGTCCGCCGGATCTGGGTCAGCGGCGACCGGAAGAAATACTACCGCAGCGCGGACAACATTGGCAGCAGCCTTCAGCAGGGCCTGCTCGCTTTTCTCCGGCAGAAGGCGGTTCTTTTCGGCGGGGAGTTGGACAGCGTACTTGAGCTGCTTGGCAGCGGAGACAGCGAGGAGGAGGTCTTCCTCCAGCAGCGTCTCAGCCGGGCAAAAAAATTGCAGAGCGTCATGCTGCGTCTTTCCGGCAGCCCTCTGCTCGTTTTTTTGGCGAAACACATTAAATAAGAAAGAGATGCGGCAGGCGGCGGACACAGACAGCGGGCAGTGGGACCTGATCCTCAGGCCGAAAACCGGCTGGTTTGACATTGACCTGAAAGAGCTGTGGCGGTATCGTGATCTTGTCAGCATGTTTGTGCGGCGGGATTTTGTCACCCAGTACAAGCAGACGATTCTTGGCCCGCTCTGGTATATCATTCAGCCGCTCTTCACCACAGTGGTGTTCACGATTATTTTCGGCAAAGTGGCGAGAATTCCCACAGATGAGCTGCCGCCCTTCCTCTTTTACATGGCCGGCAGCGTGATCTGGGGCTATTTCTCAACCAGCCTGACAGCGACATCGAACACCTTCAACGCCAACGCCAACATTTTCGGCAAAGTTTATTTTCCCCGGCTGACAGTGCCGCTGGCGACAGTGCTTGTCAATTTTTTGCAGTTCGGCATCCAGTTGGCTTTGTTTATTGCTTTTTATTTGTATATCCGCCTGAACGGCGCACCGGTGCAGCCCACAGGCTGGCTGCTGTTTTTGCCGCTGCTGCTGGCGCAGATGGCCCTGCTCAGTTTCGGACTGGGCGTGCTCTTCTCGTCAATGACCACTAAGTACAAAGACCTGCGGCTGGCGATGAATTTTTTAGTGCAGCTCTGGATGTACGCGACACCGGTGGTCTATCCGATGAGCCAAGTGCCGGGCTGGCTGCTGCCGTGGTATGTGCTGAATCCGGTGACAGCAATAGTCGAGAGTTTTCGCCACATGTGCTTCGGTGTCAGCTCGCTGCAATGGAGCCACATCGGCCTGAGCTGTCTGATTACTCTGCTGCTTCTGACCGCAGGCGTGGTGCTCTTCAGCCGGATCGAAAAGACCTTCATGGACACAGTCTGATCGGCGGCGATGAGCGACACAGTCATCCAGATAGAAGGTCTTTGGAAGGAATACCGCCTTGGCGTGATCGGTCATGGCACCTTGACCCGCGACTTGCAGTCATGGTGGGCCAGAGTGCGGGGCAAAGAAGATCCGAACAGTAAAATTCAGTCGATGCTGGCCGGGCAAGAGAAGCAAGTTGAAGGCGACCGTTTTTGGGCCTTGCGGGATATCAATTTAGAAGTTAAAGAAGGAGAGATTCTTGGCATTATCGGCAGAAACGGAGCAGGCAAGTCCACCCTGCTGAAACTGCTCTCCCGCGTCACCGCGCCGACCAAAGGCCAGATCAAGATCAAAGGACGGATCGCCAGCCTGCTTGAAGTCGGCACCGGCTTTCATCCTGAGCTGACAGGCCGGGAAAACATTTTCATGAACGGTGCCATTCTTGGCATGTCCAAGCAGGAGATCAAGACTAAGCTAGATGAGATTATAGATTTTTCTGGGGTGGAAAAATTCATCGATACACCTGTGAAACGATATTCTTCCGGAATGTATGTTCGCCTTGCCTTTGCTGTTGCAGCGCATCTGGAGCCGGAAATTCTGGTAGTGGATGAGGTTTTGGCGGTTGGAGATGCGGAGTTTCAGAAAAAATGCTTGGGCAAGATGGGGGAGGTGAGTAGGGCGGGCAGGACGGTGTTGTTTGTGAGTCATAATATGGCAATGATTAGCACTCTCTGCAAGAAAGGGCTGTTGTTAGAATGTGGTTTTATTGTCAGGAATGATCAAATTTCAGAAGTTGTATTGTTATTTTACGATAAAATTTCGGATGTAAAAAATATAGAAGCGATAAGTACAGGAGATGAATTTTGTCGTTTTGTCAATGCGTCAATTGTCAACAAAGATGGTTCGAAAACGCAGCAGGCAGAGATGTGTGATGAAATTAAAATCGTCATGACTTACGACATATTGCAGGAGACAACAGATAGTTGTGTGCCTAACTACCATCTTTTTACTGCCGAAGGACAATATGTATGTTGTATGAACAGTCCTAGTGTTGTGCCAATGAAAGCAGGTCGTTATAGAGCTGAATGCACTGTTCCTCCTTTTTTGTTGAATGAAGGTGCTTATACGGTAGGTTGCGCTGTGACTTCTTACCATAAAAACAATGCGAAACAGTATACGATAAATTTTTATGAAAAAAATATATTAATTTTTAATATTGTAGATAAAAAAAATCCTGATGAATGGAATTATGGTTTTGCCACAAAAATTCCCGGTGTGATACGTCCTCGTTTGTCGTGGAACATACAGGCAGTGACCTGATATGCGACAAGCTTGATACGGAACTTCTGAAAAAGCATGGGGTTGAGATGATCGCCCCGCGTCGCCGCAATCGGACTCAGCCGAAAACTCAGGACGGAAACTGAGGTATCATAAACGCCGCTGGAAAACTGAACGCCTTTTTTTGCTTGGCTTCAAAACTTCAGGCGGCTGATTGTTCGACATGAGCGTCATGCTGATAATTTCTTGGCTTTTTTGCTGCTTGCCTTTTCAATTATTCTGCTTCGTTTATTTTGAGATAGGTTCATATCATGCAGGCTGTTATTCTAGCCGGCGGCCTTGGCACACGTATCGCCGAAGAAACCCATCTGAAGCCCAAGCCGATGATTGAGATCGGCGGCAAGCCGATCCTTTGGCATATAATGAAAATCTATGCCGCGTATGGAATTAATGACTTCATCATCTGTCTTGGTTACAAAGGCTATATTGTCAAAGAATATTTTGCTCATTATTTCCTTCATATGTCTGATGTCACCTTTGATCTGAGGAAAAACGAGATGGAGGTGCATTGCAGAAAAGGAGAACCGTGGCGCGTGACCCTTGTTGACACCGGGGAATTGACTATGACTGGCGGGCGCCTGAAACGGATCAGGCCGTATCTGAATGACGGTCCATTTTGCTTCACCTATGGCGATGGAGTAGGAAATGTCAATATCACCGAGTTGATAGACTTTCATAAAAGACAAAACACACTGGCCACCATGACGGCTATGCAGCCGCCGGGACGTTTCGGTGCACTCAACATGGACACAGACAAAGTTGTCCGCTTTGAAGAAAAACCGGATGGTGACGGGGCATGGATCAACGGAGGTTATTTTGTTCTTTCTCCTCAAGTAATAGATTATATTGACGGAGACAAGACAAGTTGGGAAAAGGAGCCATTGGAGCGGCTGGCGAAAGAAGGGCAACTTGCCGCCTACAGACACCGTGGCTTTTGGCAGCCGATGGACACTCTGCGGGACAAAAGTTTGCTGGAAGAGCTGTGGAGCAGCGGCAAAGCTCCTTGGAAAATGTGGAATGACAGCTGCCAAGCCTGATTGCGCTTTTTGGCGTGGCAAGCGTGTGCTGATCACAGGCCATAGCGGCTTTAAAGGTGCTTGGCTGACACTTTGGCTCAGTCGGATGGGGGCAAAGATCACCGGCATCAGTTTGCCGCCGAACACTGCGCCAAATTTGTTTGAACTGGCTGATATTGCGGTTCTCTGCAACAGTCATTTTTGCGACATCCGCGACGCAGCGGTCTTGGCCGATCGCATCAGGATAGCTGAACCTGAAGTTGTGTTCCATCTGGCGGCCCAGCCTTTGGTCCGTGCCAGTTATCGTGCGCCGCTGGAAACGTTTTCCGTCAACATTATGGGCACGGCCAATGTGCTGGATGCCCTGCGCGGCAGTCCTGTTCAAGTCGCAATGATGATAACGACGGATAAAGTTTATCGCAACAATGAGCGGCCGTGGCCTTATCGGGAAGATGATGCACTGGGCGGACACGACCCATACAGTGCGAGCAAGGCCGCATGTGAAATAGTGCTTGACAGCTATCACAAAGCGTTTTTTGTCGAACAGGGCGTTGCGGTTGCCAGCGCACGGGCCGGGAATGTGATTGGCGGCGGTGACTGGTCAGAAGATCGTCTGATCCCAGATGCCGTCCGGGCTTGGCAGGCAAGCAAGGTGCTGCATATCCGCCGTCCTGATGCAGTTCGCCCTTGGCAGCATGTCCTTGAGCCGCTGGCTGGCTATCTGGTGCTTGCCCAGCAGCTTTGGGATCATGCGGAGCTGGCAGGGGCCTACAATTTTGGGCCGCCCACCCATGAGGCCGTCTCTGTGCGAGAGGTAATTGAATTGGCGCAGGCGGCGTATGGCAATGGCGAGGTACAGCACAGCGACAGCAGCGAAGGCCCACACGAGGCAGGCCGTTTGGTGCTGGAGATCGCTAAGGCGAAACAGCTTCTCGGTGTTCAGCCCCGCATGCCGCTGACTGAGGCAGTGCAGCGCACAATGGCTTGGTACAAAGCGCAGTGTGGTGGTGCCGATGTACGCAGGCTTTGTGAAGAAGATATTGCCGCATACGAGGCTGCCTTATGAGCCGATTCATGATCAGTGATCTGCCGCTTGCTGGTCTCAAGCGTATCACGCACCAGCGATTCGGCGATCAGCGTGGATTTCTCTCGCGTTTATTCTGTGCTGAGGAATTGGCCGCTGCTGGCTGGCAAAAGCCAGTTGTTCAAATCAATCACACCTTCACCGCCCTGCGCGGCACGGTGCGAGGGCTGCATTATCAGCTACCGCCTTATGCCGAGATGAAACTTGTGAGCTGCATCCAGGGAGAAGTCTGGGACGTGGCGGTTGATCTGCGGACTGGTTCATCTACTTTTTTGCATTGGCACGCGGAATGTCTTTCAGCAGAAAATGGTCAGGCTCTGCTGATCCCGGAGGGCTATGTTCATGGATTTCAGACTTTGTCAGACAATTGTGAATTGATTTATCTGCACACAGCCGCCTATGCGCCACAGAAAGAAGCTGGGCTGCGGTTTGATGATCCGCGTCTCAAGATCGCTTGGCCGTTGGCTGTCGCCGAACTTTCGGGCCGCGATCAGGCGCATCCTCTGCTGACAGATGCTTTCAAGGGAGTGGAACTCCTATGAACTGTCGGCATTGCGGAACGCCGCTCACGCGCACCTTTCTTGATCTCGGCACCGCACCGCCGTCCAATGCGTATCTGAGCAAGAACGATCTGAACCGGCCTGAGCTACATTATCCACTGAAAGTTATGATCTGCAACCGCTGCTGGCTGGCGCAGACTGTAGATTATACGCAGGCAGACGAGCTGTTTCGATCAGATTATGCCTATTTTTCCAGTACTTCGACGAGTTGGCTGCGGCATGCGGAGCAGTATGCCCAAGACATGATTTCTCGGCTGAATCTGGGTAGGGACAATTTAGTGATTGAGATTGCTTGCAATGACGGATACTTGCTGAAAAATTTTGTCGCCGCTGAAATTCCGTGCTTAGGCATTGAGCCGACCGCCAGCACTGCTTCTGCCGCCAAACAGCTTGGCATTCCGGTGCTGTGTGAATTTTTCAGCGAGCAGTTTGGCAAGCGGCTGGCAGCTCAGGGCAGGCAGGCTGATCTGCTCATCGGCAACAATGTGTACGCCCATGTGCCGGATATCAACGACTTCACGCGGGGACTGAAGGCTGTGCTCAGACCAGGTGGCACGATCACATTGGAATTCCCGCACCTACTGCGGTTACTTGAACAGACTCAGTTTGACACAGTCTATCACGAGCATTTCTCCTATTTCTCGTTGAACACGGTCAGCCGCATCTTTCAAGCGGCGGGGCTGCGGATATGGGAGGTCGAGCAACTTGCCACGCATGGCGGCAGTCTGCGTGTGTTCGGTTGTCATGACGATGATCCGTGTGAGGTCGCTCCAGCGGTTGCCGATCTGCTTGCGGAAGAAATCCGGCGCGGTTTGCAGACTGTTGAGGTGTACGAAAATTTCCAAGCCCGTGCTGATGCGGCTAAGGATGACCTGCTGACTTTTTTGATCGCTCAGAAAAAGGCAGGCAAGAAGGTTGCAGGATATGGTGCCGCCGCCAAGGGAAATACTTTGCTCAACTATGCCGGGATTAAGCCTGATTTGCTGCCCTTTGTCAGCGATGCCGCGCCGTCCAAGCAGGGCAAATTCTTGCCGGGCAGCCGCATTCCAATCCTTGCTCCTTTCGCACTGGCAGAGTATAATCCCGATGTTGTGCTGATCCTGCCGTGGAATCTGGCTCAAGAAATCCGGGGGCAGCTTGCCGGGCTGCCTGAGAGAGGAACACGGTTTGTCACGGCAGTGCCAAGATTGGAGATTGCATGAAGCCGCGCATCCTATACACCAAGCCTTCAATCACGGAGCTTGAGGTTCGCTACGCTGCCGATGCCGCTGCTAATGGTTGGGGTGACAGGTGTTACGAATACATCAGTCGTTTTGAAGGGTTGTTCAGGCAATATTTGGGTGTGCAATACGCCATCGCCACCTCAAGCTGCACGGGTGCCTTGCATATGGGTATGGCTGCGCTTGGCATTGGCATTGGCGATGAAGTCATCATGGCTGACACGAATTGGATTGCCACTGCATCGCCTATTGTGCATCTGGGGGCAAAACCAATATTCGTTGATATTCTGCCAGATTCTTGGTGCATAGATCCAGACTTGGTTGAGCAGGCTATCACGCCGCGAACTAAAGCAATTGTTGCCGTCCATTTATATGGCAATTTGTGTGACATGGACAGATTGCTGGCTATCGGGACAAAATACGGCATCCCAGTGATTGAGGATGCCGCAGAAGCGGTTGGCTCCGTTTATCATGGCAGGCGTGCAGGTTCAATGGGGGTATTTGGCGCATTCTCATTTCATGGCACTAAAACACTGACAACCGGAGAGGGTGGCATGTTTGTCACTAATAACCCGGAGTTGTACGATCACGTTTTGACATTGAGCAATCACGGTCGCTCCCGCAGGCAGACCAAGCAATTCTGGCCGGATATGGTGGGTTTCAAATACAAGATGTCGAATATCCAAGCCGCTATTGGCTGCGCTCAGATGGAGCGTATAGAAGAGTTGGTCAACAGGAAACGTGAAATTCTTGCTTATTACCGCGAGCGGCTGGAAAAACTCATAGGTGTAGCTGGAATGAATCCGGAACCAGAAGACACCATAAATGGGGCATGGATGCCGACGGTTATTTTTTCTGAGAAATCAGGGGTGACTCTGGAAAAATTGCAGGACGCTTTTGCAGCAGAAAATATAGATGCACGAGTATTTTTCTGGCCGTTATCAAGTTTTTCTATGTTTAAAAATGAAGAAAATAATATAATAGCTTGGAATATTTTTAAACGATCTATAAATCTTCCATCTTATCATGAAATAAGCGAGCATGAATTATCTAGAGTTATTGAAGTGATAGTTGCCATAAAAAGGTCGTGTCATGGGTAAAATAGAAAAAATAATGGGTGAAAAAAAAAATGAAGATAGCGAAAAGAATTTTTCTATCTTAATAAGAAAACAAAATGGGCAAGCAATTGGTAGGTTGTCTTGCGTAGATCGGGTAACTGCTAAAAATAATTTTATTATTGCAGCACTTACAACGTGGCGACAGCGTTATATGAAATATTTTATGACGCAATTCCAAGCAACTCATGACAGAACAAGAAAGTGGATTGAAGATATTGTTATTCCTAGTCATAATCGTATATTATTTCTTATCTGTTTACTTGATGGAGAAGCTATTGGGAACTTTGGGGCATGCAATCTTTCTAAAAAATCAGGTGAGCTAGATAACTTGATACGTGGAAAAAAAGGTGGTGATCCTCAACTGATATATTTTACAGAGATTGCATTACTTAACTGGATGTTTGATTACTTAGATTATGATATTGTAAAGCTACGCGTTTTTTCAAATAATTATTTGACAATCCGACTTCATTACTCTGTTGGTTTTTCCATTACTCACGTGGTTAAGCTTTTTCGTCAAGAATTTAACGGAACTGTTGAATATATTGAAAATTATAAAACAGAATATCCAGTAAACTTTTCCTGTCTTCACATGGAGTTGTCAAGAGATATTTTTTACAACATGCATCCTTGGGTTGAAAAATCTGTTCAGTTAAAACAGAATACTATTCTTTCTACTGCTATTACAGGAGATCAGTGATGAAATTTTCTATGCAAGATGTTCGTACTCAAACCAAAAACGATATCCAATATCGTAATGAGATGGAACTATATTTTCAAGAAAGCAATGGAACTTTTTTTGAAAAACTTCAAAATTTTACCAAGTATGTACCTAGACAAATCATCTCAACTTTTTTGGCGAAGCATGAGATATTTAAAAAGGTTATAGGGATACATGGACATATTGTTGAGTGCGGTGTTTTCCTTGGAGGAGGATTAATGACTTGGGCGAATTTAAGTGCCATTTATGAACCTGTGAATCATTCTCGAAGAATTATCGGATTTGATACTTTTGAAGGATTTCCAAATATACACGAGAAAGACAAGGGAGATAATCCAGATTTCGCAAAAAAAGGGGGCCTGTCTTCAAAAGCTTATCAGGATATCGAGAAATGTGTACATTTATATGACATGAATCGTTCAATAGGTCATATTCCAAGAGTTGAACTTGTCATGGGCGATGCAACAAAAACAATTCCTGAGTATTTAATTCATAATAAACATCTTGTAGTCGCTATGTTATATCTTGATTTTGACATTTTTGAGCCAACAAAAATTGCTATTGAATATTTTTTACCAAGAATGCCTAAAGGTGCTGTTATTGTTTTTGACGAATTAAATGATAAATCTTGGCCAGGTGAAACACAAGCTGTTTTAGAGACTATAGGAATATCAAATTTGAAAATAGAACGTTATCCCTTTGTCTCTCAATTTTCTTTTGCAGTCATCGACTAAGGTGTTGTTGATATGAATAAGCAGGATATTGATTTTTTGGAGACAACCAAGAAGTGGCTGATAGCTTCTGGCTATTATAATTATTCTTACAATTTTTCTTGGGGAGGATGCAGGATAATTCAATACCCTCAAGATATAATAGCTATGCAAGAAATAATTTGGCAAATACAACCTGATCTTATTATTGAAACGGGTATTGCATATGGAGGATCGATAATTTTTAGTGCTTCAATGTTAGCCTTGCTAGATATGTGCTATGCTATAGAGAGTGGCAACAATATTGATCCGAAACTATCAAGACGCAAAGTGCTCGGTATTGATATTGATATTCGCGTTCCCAATCGTGCTGTGATTGAGGCGCATCCCATGCGCTCACGCATTCAGATGATTCAAGGTTCTAGCATCACGCCAGAGGTCATCGCTCAGGTCAAGGCAATTGCAGCTAATTATTCCCGAGTTATGGTATGCTTGGACAGCAACCACACCCATGAGCATGTATTAGCAGAACTTGAGGCCTACGCACCGCTGACTAGTATTGGCAGTTATTGCGTAGTCTTTGATACCGCAGTGGAAGACATGCCTGCTGATATGTTTCCAGACCGTCCTTGGGGACCGGGCAATAATCCGAAGACCGCTGTTTGGGAATATTTGAAGACGCATCCAGAATTTGAAATTGATAAGAGTATTCAGCATAAATTTTTGATTACGGTTGCGCCGGACGGGTATTTAAAGAGAGTTAGTTGATAGGAATTTCAAGATATATCTTGAACTGATTAGTATCATTGATAAATATTTATTTGAAACATATAAATAATAATGAGTTACAAAGAAAGGCCACTAGTCAGCATAGGAGTTCCTTGCTATAATAGGCCAGAAGGATTAAAACGAATATTGTATTCATTAGTATCGCAAACTTATGAGAATATAGAAATCATTATTTCTGATAATGCTTCTGATAATTTAGAAGTTCAGAAAATAGGAAGTGACTATGCGAAGAACGATGCAAGGGTGAGATATTTTCGACAGAAAGAAGCTGTAAATGTTCTGGATAATTTTATTTTCGTTAAGGAGTATGCATCAGGTGTATATTTTATGTGGGCTGCAGATGATGATATATTAGCGATAGACTATATTGAAAAATGCCTAGATTTTTTGGAGAACGATACAGAAATTGTGCTTGCTGCTGGAACAGCAATCTATCGAAGACCTGATAACACTGTCTATAATGGTGTTAATAGAAGTTTTGATAGTGATACTCCAAGTGAGCGTCTACTTGATTATTTCAGAACAGTTATAGATAATGGAATATTTTATGGGGTATACAAAAATTCTGTTCTTAGTTTAGTTGATATGCATAGAAATTTTCTAGGTAATGATTGGTGTATATTAGCGGAAATTGCATATCTCGGAAAGATAAAAATTGTTGGCAGTACATATATTATACGAGATGCTTCACATCTTTTTATAAAGAATCCATGGAAACGTCTTCTCGACATGTATGGATTGCCAAAAATCGCAGAACGGGTTCCAAGGAGATGGTTGGCAATGGAGATTAGATTTTTTTTAAAGAAAAGCTCTGTTATATCTGAATTTGAAAGAGACATTCTTGCTGATACAGTGTACTGTATTTTACAGAAGCGCTTCATAAATGAAAATGTCATTATTCATTGTTACGATCTCTTTTCCCGTTTATACTATCCTTTTTTTGCACGC
>NZ_JBLWEP010000006.1:29724-32213 GCF_048287355.1 Candidatus Electronema sp. TJ | reverse complement strand
CTCAAACGCAGGATCGAGTTTTTCTCAGGCGGGTGTTCGGGGGCAGGAGATGCAGAAAAATGAGACAGCCCAGCTGCTGGTGCGTTGCATCCGGGCTGTCGGATGACTGTTCTAATCCAAGCTGTACTCGCAGGTGATGGATTTGAAGCCGTCGCAGAATTTTTCTTTGCAGACTGTGTCATCGCCCATGATATATGTCGGCGAGGACGCGCCAATGTTCGGGTCTATCTTCCATGCGACCACGTGCCCGTCGGCTTTGCCGAATTTCTTGCCGCACCATGCTTCAGCAGCGGCCTGGCCGCATTCTTTGCCCCAGTGCAGGCATAAATCCAGCCGATAGCCTTTGATCATCGGGTTGGCAAAGGTTTCTGTCAGCTGCGCAAAGGCAGGATTGATGTCAGCCCCGACAAGGCCGGAAAGCACGGCGCAGGAAACCAGCATTGTCCTTGTGAACCGTTTCATTGCATCCTCCATCATGTTTGTTTCTCTATTTTGAGCCAGATTGCTCAAGCAGCATCTGCATGATTGCCTTTTGCAGGAACATATCTGCCAGCATACGGAGCGCGGCCAGATTTGTCAAGAACAGAGCTGCGCGGCGGGGAATGCGCATTGGAGAAAAAAGGTCAATCAGGCGGCCTTATGCGGCAACAGAGCAATCAGCCCGCGCAGGGCGCGGTTGACGCTTTCCGAGTCAGGGAAATATTCCCGCACATCCGGTGTCAGAAGCACAGCTCCATCTTCCAGCGTGAAACAGTGCGTGACAGCAGTTCCGTCCTCTTGCCGCACTCTGACCGTATGACCCTGCTGATACGCCTGACAATACTTGCCGCGCACGCCTTTCCTGCCGCTGAAATCGTATTCCGGCAGCATGTCCGGGTCTCTTTCATTCTTCCGCGTTTTCATAGGCTTTCCGTTCAAGGTTTGTTGCTTTGCGACTGCTGATAATACGGAGCACATGCTTTCTTCCGGCCTCCATTTCTGTATGGACGACGAGAAGAGTCTGCCCGCGAGCAGACCGGCCTATGCTGATATACCGGTCCTCGTTCTCCGAATGCAGCTCGTCAGGATATGTGAGAAGCAGGGGATCAGCAAAGACGGTTTTGGCTTCCTCAAAGCTGATGCCGTGCTTTTGCACGTTCACCCGTGCCTTGCGTTCATGCCATTCAAAAACAAGTTCCATAATCACCCGGCTGCTCGCGCCCATTTGTCATGAAGTCATCTGTGAACCTGTTGAGGCCGCTGAGGCAGGTTTCCCAAACCTTGTCCTTTGGGCAGCTTTACGGCTTGGCTGCGTCCATTGACGAACAGCTTGGCTGTCTGCATGAGTGCGTCCTCTTCATTCAAGGGTTGCAGGGAGTGATGCAGTTTAAGAGGCGTATCTGGCCTTGTCAACAGGAGAATGCATCAGCAAATAGTGCCGCAGGCGCAGTGCAGAGAGAGACTCAGCCCGCATTGTTTCTCAAAACTTGAAGTATCCTGTTTCAAAAACAACTATGAAGAGCGAAACCAAGGCGGCGGCAGCCAGAAAGCCGATGATCAGGAAAGACAGCAGCGCATTGCCAAGAGCCTTCCAGATGGAAAAGCCCTGCACTTGGCTGAGCATGTTGATATAGATGACACCGCTCCAGAGCATGGTCACGCACTGCAGCGACATAAATACTGTCTGGGTAAAGGATGTCATTCTGCTTGCCCAGTCTGCGGACTGCGCTTCTGTGTGCATGGTCAGCCCGGACAAAGCAACACCGAGCAGCATCAGCGAGAGTCCGGCGATTGCTGGAACCATGCTCCAAGCAATTGCCGCGCGGATGTTTTCTGATCGAGCGTGGCCGCCAAACCATAATCCTGTCCAGCGCGTCACTGCGCCGTTCACATAAAGGAACACAATGCTGAGAACTACACCAGCTGCTATGCTGATGGCCAATGACATGGATGACAAGGGGAGATTGCTCAGAATGCTGATGCCGACATAATAGAGCCATTGCATTAAAGCGGGCATGACTGCCAAAAGCAGAACCATGTCTTCAGGGTTCTCCTCCACGATCTGCTGAATAGTGTCTCGCGGCTGCGTCCAGACTGAGAACCAAGGGTTCAGCTGTTCCGGGCTAGTGTCGGGCATGTCTGCTCCTTGTTTATGATTATGGAATGCCCTGTCAGCATACGAAGCGTTGAGGCGGCTTGTCAAGAGGAGAGCTGCGCGGAGGAACGCATATTCCTCCGAGGGATTTATATGCGTTGGCGGGAAGAGGAATGCGGGAAAACGAAACGGCCCGGATGCAGTGCGCAGCAGCCGGGCCGCTTGTTGTCTGTCTTTGTCAGGATTGCAGCCCGGAAGGGCGCAAGACAGCCGTCGGTTCTATCTCGGACAGGACATCACTTTGAAGTCCTTGTCAAAGCAAATGCCGAACTCGCTTCCTGACAGATACAGCCATTTATCCTTCAGCTCTGGATTGTTCTTTTTCATCCAGTTCATAGCGTCTCTCTTTCTAAGG
>NZ_JBLWEP010000006.1:23561-29301 GCF_048287355.1 Candidatus Electronema sp. TJ | reverse complement strand
TCCGCATCTTTTATGACGCAGCTTGCTGCTGTGCTCGCAGGCGGCACTGCTGCTTCCGAAGGCGGCGTTGTCTTGCTCTGAGCTGCGGACGCGCAAACAACACTGATGCACGCCAATATAGATAATACTGTCTTCCTCATGGTCGTTACCTTGTTTGAAGTGAACTCGGTGGATCGTTGGTGCAGCTGCTGCAGCAGCACTGCTGATACCATGAATGCCGCCTGCTTGTCAACAGGCATTCTCGCCTTTCTCAGCCGCCTGCCCGCAGCGCGCGGCTTATGGGAAGATGTCAGCCAGATCAACAGAAAGCCCTTCCAGCAGGACAGACTGCGCCGCGCCTTCGCCCTCTGCTTCCTGGCGCAGCTGGAATTTGCCGCCGCTGTTGACGAAGACCTCCACGCTCTTGCGCTCAGGATCAACAATCCAGTATTCCTGCACGCCAGCCTGCTCATAGGCGCGGAACTTCGTCCGCAGATCATGATAGGCTGAGGACGGCGACAGGACTTCCGCAACAAGATCAGGCGGGCCTTCAATCATCCGCTCGCCGATCAAGGCGGCTTTCTCTTTGCTGATGAAGAGAATGTCCGGCTGGAAGATATTTCGTTCATTCAGCCGGACATCAATCGGCGAGGTGAACACTCTGCCAGCGTTCTCCTTTTTGACAAACAAGGCCATCTGGATGGACAGCTCTAAAATAACTGCTTGATGCAATGGAATTGGCGCTGGACTCATGACAAGCTCCCCGGCGATAAGTTGACAGGCTGCGCCTTCAGGCAGAGCGAGAAAGCGTTCCAAGGCCGATTGATGCTGCTCTGGCCGACGGACCGAATGCTGTTTCGTTGCATAAAGCATTCTGCTGCTGATTTCTGTCTGCATTGCCCCTCCTTCTGCTGACACGTTTGGCGTGCATCTGCATCCTGCTTGCTGATCAGGCAGCATACGGAGGCTGAGGCGGGTTGTCAAGAGGAGAGACGGCGGGGAGGAACGTATATAGGTCCGCAAGACTTACGTGCATAAGTCCGCCGGACTTACCTATATAAGTCTTTGGGACTTACGCAGGTAAGTCCCAAAGACTTATGTGTGTTGGAGGGAAGGAGGCAGATTCCGCGTGGGCAAACGATAAAGCAGTTTGGCCAGCCTGCGTTCTGTTTTTTAGAATTTGAAGACGCTGGGCAGCCTGACGGCATTCATTAACAACCAGCTTGGCTGTCTGCATGAGTGCGGCCCCATCTTCCAAGGGCTGGCCATCTCACTGATGGCAGGCGAAGCGGCCTCGCTGCTCTTCTCACGAATGACCGTGCCGGTCTTGTATTTCTTGGAGAAGCGGTGGGAGCATCAGCATAGCAAGGCGTGAATGGAGAGGTTGAGGAGTGCTAACTTTCCCCAACCTATGCTGCTGCCATTTCCTGTATTTGTTTCAGAGTAAAATTTTTCCCAAGCATCCAGTCTTTTCGTGAAAGAATCAACAAGAGCTTAAGGGCTTTTGTAAAGCTTTTCGGATCCGCAAGTGTGAACTCATACTCCTGTTGAGCAATTTCGTTTTTTCTAATCCACTTTTCGATGCTGAAACGTATGCTTGGTGCCTCGATGCAATACTCATACTCAACGCTGTATTCCCACTTGTCATTGTCAGAAACGTTAGGAACAACGTACGACTTTTCGGCATTGGCAGCAATGTTCGCGAGTGTAGCGTCGAGCAAGGCTATAGATGTAGATACAATATCGAAATATGCATCCAATTCCTTGATTTTTGGAACTTCAAAGTCATGTTCCATCCGATTGCGGATACTATTGAGCCTCGAAAGGCTTCGAGCAGTAAATACTCCAATTTCTCGCAGAAATTCTAACCTTTTCTCAATTTTTAGATTCCTTTTATCGAAGACCTGACGCAGATTCAATCCATCAAGAAAGATTGCCACAGCACAGTCGAGTGCTCTCTTTAAATGAGAAACACAATTGAGCTTCTCTACAAGATTGCCGTCGTCGTGCTTCTCTATGGATTCTTCAGCAAACCTCAGATAGTCCCAAGAATACAAGTCAAATGAGGGAAGATCAAGCCGAAGCATTCCGCCAGAATCTTCCTCAAGCGTCTCATAATTGTCTATAAGGAACTGGCAAATAGCCTTGATATCCTCGTTATTCTGTTCTGTCGAATTCATTCGTTTCCTTATGAGCGTGGGAATGCTGAAGATAACTGATTCTTTTTAAATACTTCTTAAGATAATCACCTTTCCAGCAATCTGCAAGCAGTTCAACAGATCGACAGGTTCTTTTATAACCTGATCTTCCAGCAGAAGTATTCTGCCTGCGCACATGGTGATGAACGTGCCACCTCGATGACAGGCTTCAAGAAGCGGCGGGAGAGTGCTGAAAACATTGATGCCGCGCAAACTGCACTTACGCGGCATTGAAAACTGCGCGTTGCGCAAGCAACCTTACGGAAAGAAGGCGGCTCCTCGAAGAGCGCAGTCTTCGGCAAAGCCGTTCATGAGGTTCATGTTCTGCACTGCTTGGCCGGACGCGCCTTTGGCGATGTTGTCAATAGCTGACATAACGATCACCCGCCCGGTTCTGGAATCAACCTTCACGCCGATGTCACAGCAGTTGCTGCCGCGCACATGCTGGGTTGCCGGGAAGGTTCCAGCAGGGCAGACGCGGACAAAGGTTTCATTGCGGTACGCGCTTTCGTACAACGCCTGAATGTCCTGCTCGCTGATATTGCTGCTTAAGCTGGCGTAGATGGTACTGAGGATGCCGCGTGAGATCGGCAGCAGGTGCGGCGTGAAAGAGATTGTCACTTTGCTTCCGGCCAGCGAGGACAGCTCCTGCTCAATCTCCGGGATGTGGCGATGCGTTCCGCCGACCTTGTAAGCCCGGAAGCCGTCCGCCACTTCACAATACAAGGTATCCACGTTGGCCGAGCGTCCTGCGCCGGAGGTGCCGGATTTGGAGTCAATGATCAGCGTGGACGGGTCGATCAGCTTCTCGCGCAGCAGCGGGGCCAGGCCAAGGATGATCGAGGTGGGATAGCAGCCAGGATTGGCGACCAGCCGGGCCTTCTTCACCTGCTCGCGGTACAGCTCTGGCAGGCCGTAGACAGCCTCGCCGATCAGCTCCGGGCATGTGTGCGGCTGATACCATTGCTCATAGACCGCAGCATCGCGGATGCGGAAATCCGCGCTCAGATCAACCACCTTTTTGCCAGCAGCCAGAAGCACAGGCACGAGGGCCATCGCTGTCTTGTGCGGCACAGCGGCGAAGAAGAAGTCGGCGCGTTCAGCAAGCTGCTCCGGTGCAAGGTCTTCACAGACTAAGTCCACCCGCTTGCGCAAGTTAGGAAAGACAGCGGAAAGCGGCTTGCCTGCGTATTGGCGCGAGGTTGCCACGGTCAGACAGACTTCAGGATGGACGGAAAGAATGCGGGCCAGTTCAACGCCGGTGTAGCCGGATGCCCCGATGATGCCAACGTTCAGCATGATGACGCTCCTTGTTCAACAAATAAGAAAAGGGGAATAACGAAGCCGCTCGTTATTCCCCTGCAATGTGCTGCTGCAATCTGAGACGCAGTTCCGCCTGTTAACGCTTGGAGAACTGGAAGCGTGCGCGTGCGCCGCGCTGGCCGTACTTCTTCCGCTCTTTCACTCTGGAGTCGCGGGTCAGCAGACCGGCTTTCTTCAGTGCGTCGCGCAGCTCAGGATTCAGTGTCTGGAGGGCCTTGGAGATGCCATGCACCAGCGCGTCCACCTGAGCCGCCTTGCCGCCGCCCTGCACGGTGGCCTTGACATCAAACTGCTCCGCTGTCTCGGTGACTGCGAAAGGCTGGGCCACTTTCGGCTCAAAGAAGATATTGCCGAAATATTCCATCGGGGTCATCTTGTTGACTGCCACGCTGCCTGTGCCGCGTGTGATCCACACTCTGGCGATCGCGCTTTTCCGTTTGCCGGTGGCGTATGTCTGCTCGTTTGCCATGATGCTCTCTTATTTGATGTCGAGGAGTTCGGGCTGCTGGGCCTGATGCGGATGCTCGGCCCCGGCATAGACTTTGAGCTTGGTCAGCTGTGCCGCGCCGATCTTGTTGTGCGGCAGCATTCCCTTGACCGCCATCATGATCAGATCTTCCGGCGACTGCTCGCGCACGACCTTGGCGGCGCGGCTCTTGATGCCGCCCGGCCAGCCGCTGTGCCGCCAGTAGGTCTTGTCATTCCACTTGTTGCCGGTCAGATGCACCCGCTCGGCGTTGACGACGATGATGAAGTCGCCGTTGTCTTGGAAATTGCAGAAGGTCGGCTTATGCTTGCCGCGCAGCCGGTCGGCGATCTCAGTGGCGAGACGGCCAAGCACTTTGCCGTCCGCGTCCACAACATACCATTTGCGGCTGATCTCGTTGACCGGCGTATAATACGTTTTCATTGCACGCGCCTCAGTGTGGAATAAAAAAAGGTTCGAACAGGAGCGGTCCGAACCTTGATCTGTTCTGGAAGTGGAGCGGGAAACGAGATTCGAACTCGCGACTTCAACCTTGGCAAGGTTGCACTCTACCACTGAGTTATTCCCGCTCTTGCGAAACGCTGGCAATATAGCAAAAAAGCTGGCTGACTGTCAAGCGGAAAAAAGCAGGGTTGTTCTTTTTCGTTCTGTCCCGGAAAAAACGCTGACCGGGCAGGCAGTTCTTGCCAAGAGCGTGCCGCCGGAATATTATGTTTCGGCAAAAGCGGAGGAAGAGGGATTTGATTTGCACTGCGCAGGAGGAGAGGAAAAATGAAGAGGATGCTGCGGGCCGCCGCCGTGCTGCTGGCCTTTGCCGCCGGCGGCTGCGCCGGAACAACCAGCGGGCCGGACAAGGATAAGCTGCCGGAATTCCGCCTGAGCTGTGCGGCGGCACTGCCTGCGGCGCAGGCAGGTGCGGCAAGCCGTCAGCCAGCGGAGACGCTGATCGAGGGCGTGTCGGTCTTGAACCAGCAGCTGCGGGACTATTTTGGCGGCAGAACGGACATCCGCCTGATCAGCGCGGAAGAGGCTGGCGACGCTGGAGGGCCGAGGACATCACTGGCCGCAGCCAAGGCGGCGGCGGAGAAAGTCGGCTGCAATGCCATCTTGGAGACCAGCCTGAGCCGCTACAAAGAACGGCTTGGCGGTGAGTACACCGCCAAAGAGCCTGCGGCGGTCGGTTTTTCTTACCGCCTGCTCGCCCTGCCGGAAGGCACCGTTCTCTGCCGGGGCAGTTTTGATGAGGAGCAGGAGCCGCTGATGAACAATCTGCTCAAATTCCGCCAGAGCGCGGAGAATGGTTTCAAGTGGGTGACGGCGGAACGGCTGCTGGAGCAGAGCCTGCGCGAACGGCTTGATGCCTGCGTCTTTCTTAACGGCACGAAATAACGGACGTGCGAGCTGTCCTCACTGCGGCGGAGAACCGGCGCGTGGCTCAGGCCATGCTCGACTACGAAATGCTGGCCGACGGCAGCCGGGTGCTGATCGCGGTCTCTGGCGGCATTGACTCGTTGGTGCTGGCGTGGCTGCTGCATGACTGGCGGCGTAAAGCCCCGATCAGCTACGAAGTGCAGGCCGCGCATATTGACATGCAGCCGCAGACGGACGGCCAGTCCGGTGGCAGAGCAAACGAGACGGCGGCACAGTTGGCTGCGCTCGGCATCTCCTGCCGAATTCTGCCGACTGAGCAGCCAGTGGCGTTTTCTGAAGGCGATGATGCGCGGGGCCTCTGCCGACGCTGCGCCAGCGGCAG
>NZ_JBLWEP010000006.1:13441-23093 GCF_048287355.1 Candidatus Electronema sp. TJ | reverse complement strand
ATGCAGACACGGCGGCGCAGCGGCTGCTCTGCGACGAGGCCGGGCGTTTCATCGCGGCAGTGGACACCGATCTTTCACCGCCGGAAAATGCTATTGCACTGTATTCTGCCTTTGGCCGCATTCTCGGCAGCGACGACCCCTTTGCGCGGGTCAAGCGGGAGAGCAACGAGCTGACCCTGTCCCTGCGCGAGGAAATCCGGCGGAAAATTGAGGCGGCTGACGATCCGCTGCGGGCGGCGGTGCGGGCGGCCATTGGCGGCAACATCATTGATTACGCGGCGCAGCATACCTTTGACGCGGCGCAGACCATGCAGGACTGCTTTGTGCGGGACTTTGTTGTTGACGATTATCCGGCCCTGCGGGCAGCTGTCAGCAACGGTCGCAGGGTGCTCTATCTCTGCGACAACTGCGGCGAGATCGTCTTTGACTGCCTGCTGATCGACCAGCTGCTGCGCCTTGGCTGTCAGGTCACGGCGGCGGTGCGCGGCGGCCCGATCATCAACGACGCGACGCTGGACGATGCCCGCCTCTGCGGCATGGACCAGCTCTGCCCGGTGATCAGCAGCGGCGTGGTCTGCCCCGGCACCCCGCTGGCCCTGTGCAGCGAGGAATTCAGGACGCAGTTCAATGCGGCGGATGTCATCATCAGCAAAGGCATGGGCAATTTTGAGACGTTGTCCGAGACCGTCGCCCCGATTTATTTCCTCTTCACCGTCAAGTGCGCCGAAGTGGCCAACCATCTGACCCGGCGGCTGGGTCTCGCGCCAAGCAGTCTGAGCGGCGGCGGCGAGATGGTGCTGCTGCGGCAGCAGAGAGGAAGCGCAGCATAAAGAGAAGACGCAGCCTGTCTTGTCAGACTGCGGGAGCGTCAACAATATCAGCAGGACGGCATCAGGAAGCCGCCTGGCGAGCTATCCACTATGAACAAGCAGAGCATCGAGAAGGTCTATAATCAGTATTCCGCTGTGTACGACAAGATATTCGGCCTCATCTATGAGAACGGGCGCAACGAGGCCATGAAGATGATTTCCCTGAACGGCAACGAGAAGGTGCTGGAGGTCGGAGTCGGCACAGGGATCAGCCTGACGAAATATCCGCGCACAGTGGACATCATCGGCATTGATCTTTCCCAGGAGATGCTGGAGAAAGCCAAGGAGCGGGTCAACAGATACGCGCTGACCAATGTCCAGCTGAAGATCGAGAACGCGGAGGAGATGTCCTTTGCGCCGAATCAGTTTGACAAGGTGATCATCATGTATGTGCTCTCGGTCACGCCCAACCCGGAAGTGCTTTTGGACAAGGCCATCAGCGTCTGCAAGGAAGGCGGCGAGGTGATCATCATCAATCACTTCAGCACGAGGAAGGCCTTGCGGAAGTTTGCTGACTACGATTTTCTCCAGCGGGTGGAGCGCAAGCTCGGCTTCAGGGTCTATTTTCCCATGGACAAGTATATCCAGCACCTCAACAGGATGGGCTACACCAACGTCGAAGTGAAGCCTGTCAACTACGGTTTGTCCAGAATCGTCAGGATCAAGAAGGAGAAAGCGCCGTTCTGGCCGCATCACTCACACTATCAGCAGCACGCTCATGCAGCCTGAGTGCTGAAGCCGCCTCTCCCGCTTTTCTCTCCCTAGGCCCGGCCTTGTTCCTGCCGGGCTTTCCGCAGCAGCAGACCGTGCGTTCAGACAAACCAGCCAAACTCCGCTCCGGCTTCACCACCGGAGCCTGCGCCGCCGCCGCCGCCAAGGCGGCGGCCTTGACGCTGCTTGGCAGCGGGCCGCGTCCGCAGGTGGACATCCCCTTTCCTGACGGCAGCCGCCGCAGCTTCCTGCTCCACAGCTGCGCAGCAGGGCGGAACTGCGCTTCGGCCTCAGTGATCAAGGACGCGGGCGACGACCCGGACGTGACCAACGGCGCGGAGATCATCGCCGCTGTGGCAGCGCAGGAATCGGGCGGCGCAGGCGAGGCCATAGCCTTCAGGGCAGGTCAGGGCGTGGGCACTGTGACCAAGCCCGGCCTGTCTGTGCCTGTGGGCGAGCCGGCCATAAATCCAGTGCCCCGGCAGATGATCCAGGCGGCGGTGCGGGAAGCTTTGCAGGAGCTGCGGCAGGACGGCCTGCGCCTGACTGTCACCATCAGCGTGCGCGACGGCGAACAGCTGGCGGAAAAGACGCTCAACCGGCGGCTGGGCATAGTCGGCGGGCTGTCCATCCTCGGCACCACCGGCATCGTCCGCCCGGTCTCAGCCGAGGCTTGGACAGCGACTATTGACGCGGCCATGCAGGTGGCCCGCGCTGCCGGGCTGGACGAGGTGCTGCTTTCCACTGGGCGCACATCCGAGTCGGCGGCGCAGCGGCTGCTGGCTCTGCCGGAAGAGGCGCAGGTGATGATGGGCGATTATCTCGAACATGCGCTCTTGGCGGCGCGGAGGCAGGGCTTCCGCCGCGTTCATCTGGCGGGCATGTGGGCAAAGGTGCTGAAATGCGCCTTGGGCATTCCTCAGACCCATGTCCGCAACGGTGCGCTGGAAGCGCGGCAGGCGGCTGCTCTGCTGGCTGAACTGGGGCTGGATGCGGAGGCCGCAGCCGGGCTGGCGCAGGCCAACACGGCCAAGGAAATCTATCAGCGGCTGCTGGCGCAGGGCCGGGCTGACTTGGCGCGGGCGGTCTGCCTGCGGGCCAGGCAGTATGCCGAGCAGCTCTCCGGCCTGCCGGTCAATGTGCACTTGGTCACTTCGGAAGACGGGGTGGTTGAGCAGGTCTGAGTCCTGCCTGCATTCTCTCACTCCCGCCTGAACTTCCTCCACGGCGACACTGGCTGCATGTGCCGCCGCAGCTCGTCCAAAGGATACAACGTTCCCCGCCATGCAACACCTCCCTTGCTCAGCGCGGCCAGCGCGCTTTGCCAGAGGATGCAGAGCTTGAGGTAGGGTGTCAGCAGAAACCAGCGCAGGCAGAACAGGTTCAGGCCAAGGGCGCGGATGCTGACCAGCAAGGACAGCGCGGACGCAGCCACAGTCAGGCCGCAGACACGCCGCAGCCAGCCGTCAGCCAGCAGCAGTCCCCAGAACGGCAGAATCTGGCCGCAGAGCACGAACAGGGTTGCTGCGGCCAGCCCGCTCAGGCGGTAGTCGAGCGCGGCAAAGGCGTTCTTGCGCAGCCCGCGTATCATCTCAGACACAGAGCCGTACCACGGCACGCTGACGAAATGACGGCCATTAAGGCACTCCTGTCTGCCGCCGCACTCCTTGACCAGACGGCCCAGCAGGATGTCGTCCACCGGGCAGAGACGGATGGGGCGGTGTCCGCCGCACTTTGCATACAGCGAGCGGCGCACGAGGTTGAAGCCACCGGTGCCAAAGAAATAGCGCGGGTCTGGGTCCAGCGTCCGCCAAGGCTTGAAGACCGTCAGCAGGCCGGAGAGGCTGTCCGCTGCCAGCATGGCCAGCAGCGGGCTGGGCAGGTCCAGCCGAAAGATCAGGCAGAGATGGTCGAGATGCTGTTCCATCATCCTGGTCACAGCCCGGCTGACTGTGTCAGGAGCCAGCCGCACGTCCGCGTCCGTGAAGAGCAGGAATTCGCCCTGCGCCTGCTCCGCGCCGAGGTGGAGCGCATGTGTCTTGCCCAGCCAGCCGGGCGGCAGCTCCTGGATGCGAACAACGCGCAGCTTGGGATGCTGCGCCGCTATGCGCTCCAGAATGGCCGGGGTCGCATCGGTGGAGCGGTCGTCGAGCGCGATGATTTCCAAGCGGGGATAGGTCAAGGCCAGCACCGAGTTGAGCGCCTGCTCAATATGCTGCTCCTCATTCAATGCCGGAATAATGACCGAGACGAACGGCAGCTCCGCCGCATTGATCGGCGCGACCGTGTCCAAGAGGGGAATGTTCCAGCAGGCGAACATATTTTCCAGCAGGAGGAAGAGGGTCAGGGCAAAGACGAGGAGCGCGGCTAAAAGGAGTATGTTCATGGCGGGATGACCTTGGAGGAGGAGACATCGTTCCGCGCCAGTCGGAATGACCGGCGCAGGGTTACTGCTTAGCTGCCCACGCGGCCAGCTTCTCGCGGAAGATCTTTGCGTTGTGGCGGATGTCAACCGGAAAGCCGGGATGCACAAAAAAGGTCTTGATGGAAGCGGTGAGCGAGTTGCTTGCGGCCAGCCGCCGCAGTTCGATGAAAAGCTGCTGCCTGTCCGGCACCTGCTCGCGCAGCTCAACAATGATGACCGGCTGCTGCTCGCCGGGCGGACCGATGCCCACCAAGGCCGAGCGCAGCACCTGCGGGTGCTCGTTGAAAACAGCCTCGCAGCAGATGGTGTGCATCGTCCCGGCGGGCGTGAGCACACGGTGCGCCTTGCGGCCGCAGAACCAGAGTCTGCCCTGCTCGTCCAGATAGCCGACATCGCCCATGCGGTGCCAGAAGCCGCTGCTGTCCGGTATCTTGGCCAGCCGCGTCTCAGGCTCGTTGCCGTCATAGGCCCGCGTCACCACCGGGCCTTTCACCACGATTTCACCAATATGGCCCGCAGGCAGCGGCTTGGCCTCCTGCCATGAGACCAGCGGCCCGTCCACAGGCCTGATGACACGCACGCTCATGCCCGGCAGTGGCCTGCCCACGCAGGCACCTTTGCCGATGCGCGTCTGCTGCCATGTCTCCCGCAGTATCTCCTCGCCGGTGATGGAGACCGAAGGCAGGCTCTCGGTCGCGCCATAGGGGGTATAAACAGTTCCTCCCTCCGGCATGATGCGCTGCACCCGACCGATCAGCTCGCCGGAGACCGGCGCGCCTGCCATCAGCACTTTCTTCACCGACAGAGTGATGCCCGCAGCAAGGCAGTGGCGGCTGACCACGTTCCAGATCGCCGGCGAGCCAAAGGAATACGTCACCTGCCAGTCCTGCATGGAGCGGACGAACTTAGCCGGGTTGACCTGCGCTGGCCGCGTGGGATCCATGTCCGGGATCACCGCCGCAGCACCGAGGGCCGCAGCAAAGAGGCCGAAGAGCGGGAAGCCGGGCTGATCAATGTCGCCAGGCCCGATGCCGTAATAATCGCGGATCAGTTTGAGCTGATGGAAGAAGATGCCGTGGGTGTACTGCACGCCCTTGGGCGGCCCGGTTGAGCCGGTGGTGAAAATGATCGCCGCAAGCTCGTCCTCGGCAGTGACTGCGGGGCTGAACGCCGCGCTCATGCCCTTGCAGGCCGCTGTCAGCGTGCTGCCGCCGATGCCGAAGGATGGCCCGACGCAGACGCGCCGCCGCACGGTTTTGAAGGGCTTGGGAAAGAGGCGCGAGAAAAGCTGCGCCGCCGGTATGCCGATCAGCACTTCCGGTTTGACCGCGCCGATGCAGCGGAGCAGGTTTTTATAGCCCATGCCCGGATCGATGAGGATCACCACTGCGCCGAGCTGGAAGAGGGCAAAGCTGAGGGCGATGAAGTCCAGCGAGGGCCGCACCATGAGCATCACCCGCTGGCCGCGCCGCACGCCTTGACCTTGCAACGCGTTGGCATATTGGCAGCTGATGGCCAGCAGCTCGCGGAAGCTCCATTGCTGGTATCGTCCGTTCCTGCCGGTGACTAAGGCGAGCGCGTCGCCCCGCGCTGCGGCGGACTCATGCAGGGCCGCGCCGATGTTGCAGTTGGTCATGAACGCTCCATGATGGCATTGCCGCAGCTTGGCTCATTCAGCCTGGCAATGCAGCTTCAGACCGGAAATAAAGCGGAACTCGTTGATGTTCTTTGTGTACAGCGCCAGATCATGCGTCAAGGCTGTGGCGGCGATCAGCGCGTCCGGGATGCTGAGTTTGTGACTGAGCGCATAGCTTTCCATCAGCTGCAAGAATGTGGCTGTGATATGCGCGTCCAAAGGAATATGATGCAGCAGGGCGAGATGCTGCCGGATCTGCCTCAGCTCCGCCTTGCTGCGCGCTCCTGAGCAGAGTTCCGCCTGCGTGACAGAGCTGACGGCGATCTCTTCCTGCCCGATCCGGCGCAGCTTGGTGACAATCTGGAGATTGTTTTTGTAGAACTCCACCAAAATGTTTGTGTCGCAGAGTATCATGTCTGCTGCTGCCTGGGCCACGCCTGTTTGCGGATGGACTGAGCAGTGATCTCCCTGTTCTTCCAAATGCCTGCCACCTCAAAGAAATCCGGCGGCTTGCGCAGCGGATCAGGCTCCGCCGCAGCAGCGGCTGACACAGCTGACTCAACAAAATCCAGAGCAGCCAGCAGGTCCAGCAGCTGCTTCGCTTTTTCTTGGTCCCGCACGTGGACGATAATTTTTTCCATGCTTCAGTTCCTCCAGCGCGCAAGGACGGCTGTCAATGTCTTCCTGCCGGCGGACTCATGCAGGGGCCGCGCGATATCGCAGCTGGTCATGGAGCTTCGCAGCAGGATGAATGAGTCGGCCGATGTCAGCGGGCTGTGTCGCCGCAGGTCTCGCCAGTCGCATCAGGGCAGCAGGGATGCGGTGTCAGGCGGCCCGGATCAACCGGCACCACTGTGCCATGCTGCCGCTGCCCGCATTCCTCCTTGGTCAGCAGGTCTTCGGTCAGCATGTCGCCTCCCTCCACAAAACGGCAGCAGACCTTCTCTGGCACTGGCGGCGCAACCGGCTTGGGCAGGCAGCCGACCACCGGCAGCAGCATGGAAAGGGCCAGCATGAGTTTCTGTTTATCGTTCATTTTTAGCCTCCTCTAAGACGATGCTCTAATATAACTGCCAACTGGCAACCAGCTTACAGAGCTGCGCTGCTCTTGTCAAGCGCACATGTCCGTCCTTCTTTTTGCCGCTCGTCAATCAGCTTGAGGAGCAGAGATATTTCCGGCTTGCCATGCCAGCTGCCAATGGTGCGGCTCAGGATATAGAATCCGGCAATGCCGACAAATATTCCCAAGTCATTGCCGATGACAAATACGGAAAGACTGTAGATGAGGCAGGCGAGCGCTGCCGCAAGCTGGAGCAGCCGTTTTATCCGCCAGTTTTCGTGCTGATACCGCAGCCAGGCGATCATGCGGCATTCTTTCGCGGTGAAGTCCATGACGCGCGTCCGTGCGGCACTCAGCTGCCAGCCCGCACCGTCAGCACATCGACCAGCCTGCCGGAGTACTTGCTGCGGATCATCTGCGTCAGCTGCGCAAAGCTGTTCACGGTCAGGCTCAGGCTGGCGAGCGTCGAGCCGGCAAATCCTTGCAGGACAAACGGGCCGTCGGCTGCGACGCGCACAGTCTCGCCCTGCCTGCCGCCTTCCTTCAGGTCGATCAGATTGAGCAGCAGGACGCTGTCGCGCAGATCCAGCACCGCCTGCACGCGCACGGTCTCCGCCGCGCCGCTCAGCTCCGCGTCAGTGACTGTGACATGCGGGCTGCTGCTGTGATCAGTGAGAATGCCTGCCTCTTCGCCCTGCGTCATGGTCAGCGGCACGCGCAGCCTGCGCCGGTAGATGCCGGTGCGCAAAGTGCCGTTTTCGGTGTATTTGGTCGAGACTGAGAGGGTGTATTCGTTGTTCCAGAGATCATCCTGCGCTGGAATGTCCGGCAAAACAGTGATCTCGCTGTTGGAGATCAGGCCGAAGCGCGTCTGCGCCGTGCTGCCGCTGCGCGTCCCCGCAATCAGACAGCCGCAGCCCGCCTGCGCCGGATTGAAGGCGAGATCGCTGCCGCGCAGCCGGAGCAGACCCTGGCCGCTGAGGACATCATGCAGCTTCAGCACCGTGTCCTCAGCACTGTTGACCAGCGGCAGCTTCTCAATCATCGGCAGGCGTTCCAGCTGCACCAGCTTCTGTATGGTCTCGGCAAAAGGACGGGAGGCGGTGACAGAAACCCGCAGCACTTCTTCCGCAGGCGGCAGCGGATCGTCCGGCGTGTCCAAACGCGCGGCAAAAGACAGGCGGAAGGTGAAGGCGTTGGCAATAGTCACCTGGTCGCCGTTGATCAGCGCAAACTGAATCTCCTCCATCAAGGAGCTGATCATCATCTGCACCATCTTCTCATTCCACTCAGGATGTTTCTGCGCTATTCTCGCAGCAAGGTCGGCGATGCCAATCACATTGCGGGGCACGTGAACAGCGCGGTACGATTGCGGTGTGGTCAGGGCGTTGACTTCGGGCCTCCATTGCACTGTTGCCATAGCGTTCTCCTCTTGTGTTGGACTGCGCGGTTGAGCTGATGGAATGTTCTGATCAAACAACGTAATCCGCAGCTCTTTTCTTGTCAACAGGAAAGCGTCAGCGTCGCCGCGCAGGAGCGGAAAATCTTCCGTCCTTGCTGACAGTAGGTGCCGCACAGCCGTGCGGGAGCGGCTCGCAGCCCGTGCGAGGTAGGCTGACACGCCGTGCGGGGAAAAGTCACGGCCCGTGTGAGAGCGATTCACACGGGCTGTGAGGGTGCGCCGCAAGCAGGTGCGGACGGCAGCCGGACGCTGTTCAGGGCTGCGTCAGACTGCTGTTCTGCGGATGCTGGGCCGCGTCAGCTGCGGTGCTCGTAACGCTCATGGCCCTCATGCCGGTCGTCGTCATGATGCTCACGCCGCTCGTGCCGCTCATCATGATCGTCATCCCAGTGCCGAACACAGCCGCTTCCGGTCAGCACCGCTGCAAACACCGCGCCCAAGGTCAATACCATGGCAACTTTTCTCATAACAGCCCTCCTGTTTTGGTTGATGTATGCTGCTTGTGTTTGCACAATAGCAGAAGGAAGATGAACGCAGGATGAACAAGCCTTTGTTTCTGTCTTTTTCATGCCGCATTCGCTGCCGCGCGTCACGGCCTGCTGGATTCATGCTATCTGCATATGAAGTAATATCCGTTGACTGTGGCATAGTGCTCCTCTGCCGAAAGCTCTTCGCCCAAGGTCGTCACTCTGAGCTTGTTGCCCTGCTTGTCTTTGAACAGGAACAGACAGGGCGCGGTCTTGTTTACTGCGCAGGCCTCAACCTCCACAAAGCCTTTGTCCCAGAATATCTTGCCGTTCCCTTCAGCTATGTCTGGATCATCGATTGGGCTGCGCTGGGTCTGCACAGGCTGCCAGCCAGCAGCTATGAGCTTGTCTCTGATGCTCCGGTATGACCGGCCTTTTATCCTGGGAACCGGCGCATGTTCCTCTGGCCGGCATGGGTCTGTTCTGGCCTCCGCAGCGCCGACAGAGAAAACACCGAGGAAAACAGCCAAGCAGATTCGTTTCATCTTTCTTTTCGTATGGATTCAATCAGCAGCCAGCCGCCCGTCCCGCAGCTCGACAATGCGGTGCGCGGTCTTGGCCAGCTCCGGGTTGTGGGTGACAAGGATGACGGTGAGGCCCTCGCGCTGGTTCAGCTCCTGCAAGACCGCGCTGATCTCGTGGCTGCGGGCTGAGTCAAGGTTGCCAGTCGGCTCGTCAGCAAGGAGGATTTGCGGGCGGTTGATCAATGAGCGGGCAATGGCCACCCGCTGCATCTCGCCGCCGGAGAGCTGTCCGGGCAGGTGCCGCATCCGTTTGTCCATGCCCAGCGAGCGGAGCAGCTCAACGGCCCGCTCCTCCGCGCCGCTGTCCTTGCTGTAGAATGTGCAGGGCAGCAGCACGTTCTCAAGGACGTTGAGGGTTGGAATGAGGTAGAACTTCTGGAAGATGTAGCCGAACAGCTCCCGCCGCAGCTTGGTCAGCTCGCGCTCAGACAGGGGCCG
>NZ_JBLWEP010000006.1:0-12894 GCF_048287355.1 Candidatus Electronema sp. TJ | reverse complement strand
ATGCCGATCTCCTGATAGCGCTCGAACACAGACATGAGGATGGTGTTGATCACCCCGACCATGGCGATCAGCACCGCGATGATGGCGATGGAGAGCACCATCACTTTCGCGGTGGAGACCAGGTTCATGATGGTCTGCTTGACCTGCGCGAGCGAGACCACCTGCACGTCCGGCAGCTCGTAGAGCTTCTGCTCCAGCTGGCCGATGTTGGCCTCCTTTTTCACTTTGATGCCCAGGCCGGTCAGCTCGCCGCTGCGACCGAATATCTTCTGCACCGCCTTGACCGGGATAAAGATGGTGCCGTCATCCTGCGTGCCGGTGCGCTTGAGGATGCCAACCACCTTCAGCTCGACTTCCTTCTCAGGTATCAGCAGCATGTCGCCCACCTCGCGCTGCTCCAGCTCGGCGGCCTCATAGCCGAGCACGGCCTCATAGGCTTCCGGGTTCTTGAACCAGCCGCCCTGCTTGAACTCCAAGTAGGTCTTCATCTTTGGGTAGCTGGCCGGGTCAACGCCAAGATAGGCGGACATGCCCCCTTCCTCGCCCTTGTTGGGGTCGAACACCGCCTGCATGAGCATGGGGGTCATGGCCTCCACCTCAGGGTTGGCGGCCACGGTCTGCATGACCTCCTCTTTCATGTAACGCAGGCTGGTGCCGCCTTTGAGCATCAGGGTGGCGGCCTCGTAGGGACAGCCTTTGGCGGTCAGCACCACCTGAAAGCCCATGTTGTCAATGTCGCGGTTGAGCGAGGCTTCGTAGCCCTTGTTGAAGCCCATCAGACTAGCCAAAACCCAGGCCGACAGCCCCACGCCGATGATGGTCAGGCTGCTGCGGAGTTTCTTGCGCAGCAGGTTCTTATAGCAGACAGTGTAGATATTGAGCATGGCATCTCACTTGGCTTTAAAATGGGTTAGATGCTTGTTGCCGTAGACGAACTCATCCATGAGGATCAGGTTCTTCTTGGTGCCCCGCAGCGCGGCCCGGAAGTCCTCTTCAGCCTCTGGCACAGGATTCTTGATCTGATCCACCTTGCCCGGCGGCACGCTCTTGCCCGCCTTCACGTCGTAGGGGTAGAAGTCCGGCAGACTGAGGCCCTCGAACTGCTTGGCGAAAGACGGCTCGCGCAGCTGCTTGGCCGCTCTGGAGGTGAGCTTTTGGAAGTAGAACGCCTTGATCTTGGCTTCCATATCAAGCACAAGAAAGACCTGAATGCCGCCGTGCTTGCCCTTCTGGTTCACGCCGTGGATGTGGCCGATCTTCTCGGTGTCCCGGAATATTTCATAGATGGTGTAGGGCACGTCGGCGGTCTCGTACAAGCCTTGGAAGGAGTCGCCCAGCCGCTTCTCGATCTCCTTCAGCAGCTCGTCGCCGCCTTTCTGGTCAATCGACACGTAGCTGGTCTTGTAGCCGGTGGATTCAGGGAAGAGCCGTTTCACGTCCCTGTCCGGGTCGTTGAGGTCGCAGCCCACAGCGGCCTGAACCCGGCCCGCCGGTGTGAGACAAAAGAGCATGAGCAGGATGACAAGTGATTTAAACATGGCAGACAGTGTGCGGAAGAGGGAAAGGGGAGGTAATGAGCTGCCATTGAATGAGTGCAGTTGGCATGGTGTTCTCCTTTGCAAAGGAACGGATGGAAAGGCGGGGCGGGCTGCTGCGGTCTGTTGTTAGAGTAAGATGGCGCGGCGGTCTTGTCAACCGGATTCTGCTGCCGCCCAGCACGCATGCGCGCTCAGGCTGAGCAAGCGTGCGTGCTCCCTGTCAGGCCGCATGCGCGCTCAATGGCAGCACGCATGCGGGCTCGATGTGAGCAAGCCTGCGTGCTCAACCTGATATCCTGCCGCAGGAGCAGCTGATCCTACAGCACCTTGCTGTAATAATAGACCTGAAGCACCGCCCGCAGCTCGTCGTCGTGCTCGTCATAACGGCCCATGGCCCGCAGGGTGAGCGTGTCACTGAGCTGCCAGGCTGGCCCGGCGGAGAAACGGAAGCCTTCATGCTCGCCGATCTTGCTGTATTCGGGCTGCGCCTCCAGCTTTAGGCGGCCTTCGTCCAAAAGATTCATGCCGAGGCGGGCGAAGAGGGCGTAAGCGTCCTCATCCCGGTTGGTGCCGCCCATCGCCTCAAAGCGGGCCTCATAGTTGTCCCAGAGATAGGTGAAGTCCGCGCCCGCCATGGCAAAGGGCTGCGGCTCCTCGTGCATGACCTCGTAGCCCATGGTGTGCAGGGTCTCGCCCGCGCCGACAGAGAAGCCCAGCTCCCAGTTGTCCTGCGAGAGGATGCCCTTCGCGGCCCGCAGCGAGGCGAGATAGTTGCCCTCAAAGCGGAGCGGCATGCCGCTGCCGGTGGTGAGCGACGCGCTGAGGTTGCCCCAGGCGAAGTCGCGGCTCGCGCCCAAGCCCCAGTCGCGGTCAAAGCCGAAGCCGTGCATGGCCAGCGTGGGCAGCAGCAGGGCGTGGCTGTCCAGCACAGAAGACAGGCCGAAGGCTGGGCGGCTGTGTCCGGCCCAGATGTCCGCCCAGCCTGCTTTGTGCTTGTAATAGGCGTTGTAGAGCTGCGGCTCGATCTCGTCCTCAGCGTCCGGGTCATAGGCCAGCCGCGCCTGCACAGCGAGCAGGCCGAAATCGCCGGTCTCTCCGGAGAGCCGCTGGATGAAGTCAAAGCCGACCGAGGACTTCTGCATCACGTCCTCCGCGCTTTCGGAATGCCAGATGAGGCTGTCTTCTTGGTCAGAGTATCCGGCCACGCCCTGGGCTTCCAGATAGAGCAGGCGGCTGGAGGCGAAGGCCGAGGCAGGAAGAGCGGCTGCGACAAGTACGGCGGCAAGGACTCGCATGGTTGCGCACCTCACACGTCAAAGTTGATGCTGCCCCGGTAGATCACCTGGCCGTCCTTGCTGAACTCCAGCCGGACATCCCAGCCGCCGGGCATGACCACGTCCACAGGCAGGAGGTAGTCTCCCTTCTTGTTCAGCTTGAACTCCACCGGGCCGGAGTCATGATGGCCGCGCATGGAGGGCATGCCGGAATCTCCGGTGATCTTCAGGGCAGTGACCTGCCCGCCGGCCTTGTCCGTGACTTGCAGCTTGAGGATCGAAACGCCGAGCTGCGGCTTCTTGTCGAACTTGTAGACAAAGGAGTAGTCGGAGGAGCCGATCTTGCAGGTCTTGCCTTCCCCAGGCAACGGCTCGTACTTAGGCTCCTCCGCCCGGACAGGCAGGGCGGCGGCAAGGACAAAGGCAGTGAGAAGGACAAGCTGGAACAGGCGGCGGCAAAGGGCTGGCATGGCGGATATCTCCTTGCATTGGTGAAAGATGTGAGACGGCTCTCACAGAAAGAAGCATGCCGTAGCTTATGCGGGGAGAGGGTGAGCTGTCAAGGCATTTGCGGACGCAGGAGACGCAGGCAGGGATGATTTTCCTGCCTCTTTGTGCAAAATGCAGTACAATGGCCCGATGAAAACAGACAGGGGCACGGCTGCTGCCGGGCCTCCGTCCTTCCGCCTCATGATCTTCTCCGGCAGAGATGAAACTCCCTCATTTGTCCAACTTCACCAAGAAAAGACCGCAAGGCGGCAGCGCAGGTCAGGACGATCTTGGCGGCCAGCAGCCCTTCGCCTTGGTCAAATACTTCTCCTTCACCTCGCTGGCAGTCATCCTGATCGCCTCGCTGGTGCTGACGTGGAGCTTCTCCCGGAACGCCCGTGAAACCATGCTGGAGCGGAGCGAGATCTACTCGCGGATGTTCGCTGAAAGCCTCAACCGGCAGGTTTTCTATCTCTTCGTCTTGCCCACCTTTGTCCGCTACGGACGCATAGCCCTGTCCGATCCGGTCCAGTACAGTCAGCTGGATCTGATCATCACGGACATCACGCGCGGCATGAACATCAAGTCGGTGACGATCTTTGACTCCAAAGAGAACAGAATCTCTTACTCCACCGACTCCAGCCTGAAGGGCAAAGCAGGCGCGGGCGGGATTGAATATCAGAAGGCTCTGGGCGGCGAAAGCTCCACTGTGCTCTTCTCCAGCGGCTCCATGCTCAATCTGATGCTGCCCGGCGGGCAGCCTGTTTCCTGCCTGCTGCAAACCTATGTGCCCTTCCGGCAAGGCGGGCAGGGAGAGATCATGGGCGTGGTGGCGGTGACGCAGGATCTCTCGGCAGACTTGGAGGCGTTGATCTCCCTGCAATTCAAGATCATCATCGTCTCGCTGGCGGTGATGGGCATCCTCTTCGCCGTCCTCAGTGCCATAGTCCTCCGGGCTGACCGGATTATGGAGGCGCGGGCCGAGGAGAGGCGGGAGCTGGAGAAGCAGCTGCATGAGTCAAAGAGGCTGGCCACCCTAGGCAAGATGATCGCCTCTGTCTCGCATGAGATCAAGAACCCGCTCGGCATTGTCCGCTCCACAGCGGAGATCATCGCCAAGCGGATCGGCAAGGTCGCGCCTGGCAATGAGCATCTGGCCGCGATCATCGTGCAGGAGACCACCAGACTGGACGGTATTGTCCGGGAATTCCTTGATTTCGCCCGGCCCAAAGAGCCAAACTTGGCTCCTGCCTCGCTCAACAGTCTTGCCGAGCGAATGGCGGTCTTTATGGAGGCGGAGTTCACGGCCAAGCAGATTCAGCCGGTCTTGGAGCTGGACACCGCCTTGCCTGAACTGATGATAGACAGCGAGCAGATGTACCAAGCCCTGCTGAACATAGTTTTCAATGCCGTGCACGCGATGACGGAGAAGGGGAGAGGAACGCTCACTGTCCGCACTAGGCTGTTGTCTGGCGGAGGGGCTGCGCTGGAGGTGGAGGACACCGGCTGCGGCATGTCGGAGGAGAAACTGAGCCACATCTTCACCCCGTTCTATACTGACAAAAACCGGGGAACCGGCCTCGGCCTGTCAATCACCAAGAACATCATTGAAAAACATGGCGGAACGATCAGTGTCAAAAGTCGAGAAGGGGAGGGGACAACCTTTGCGGTGAGCCTGATGGGCGCGGCCTGATCAGTCCGGCAGATGCCGGGCCACAGTGGTCAGCACGGTGTCGGCGGCAAAGGGTTTGACGATGAAATCAGCCGCGCCCAAGGCCAAGCCTTGCTTGCGGTCTGCCTCATCCTCCCTGCCGGAAATGAAAATGACCGGAATGTGCGCCGTGAATGGATCAGTCTTCAGCTCGCGGCAGACCGTGAAGCCGTCCATGCCGTCCATCATGATGTCGAGCAGGATCAAATCTACTGCCGCTGGATCCTGCCGCACTATTTTGAGGGCGGTCTCACCCTTTGGCGCGGCCTTGACCGCATAGATCTTCTGTAGAATCATGTTCAGCAGCATGAGATAGCTGGGCGTGTCGTCAACCGCCAGAACACACTTTTTTTTCTGCTCCATTGCTCCTGTCCTTGACTGTGAAGGGGAAATTGGCCGCTTGGTTGATTCTTTCCCGCAACCTGCGCATGATCTGCACCGTGCCTTCGAAATTCTCCAGCTCCTCCATCATCACCTGCTCGTAGAATTTGCAGGCGTAGCAGGTAGTTGTGTCTCGAGCAAAGATGCCTTGAACTTTTTCCGCCGAGCCGGACATGGTGCCAGTCAAGGCCCAGCAGGCCCGCCCGCCGTTGGTGCCGCCGTTGGTGCCGTCCACCGCTGTTAGGGTGGAAGCGGGACAGATGCCGTCCCGCTGCGCGTTTGTGCCGCCTGGCTGCCGTCCGCACCGTTTCACCTCCCAGCAGTTCCGCTTGGTCATGCCCGCCCCCATCATCGTTCAGAGCGGCTCAGCTGGCTGCGTCAGCAGGCCGTCGAAGAGCGCGTCGACTTGTTCGTTGCTCAAAGATGCCGCCACGTCACGCAGATGCTGCCGCTTGGGCGGGGTCGGCAGTGCGGTCGTCTTTTTTGGTGTTTTCCTTCTGATAACCGCAGGCGGCGGGGCCGTCTGCGGCAGGCGGAAATCCTCGGCCAACGATTCGATCACCCTGTTGATCTCCAGCTTGGCGATGCCGAGGCTCTCCGGATTCTCCACCAGCAGCACCAAATGGATGTGGCATTTGCCCTGCTCGGCTCGCAGCGGATTTCTACCCTCGTTCAGGCAGCGGAGCAGCACCATCGCCTTTTCTGTGTGAAAGTAGGTGAACTGGCTGCGGCCAAAGCCCATGTCGACAGAGGCTTTCTGAGAGTTGACCAGCACGGTGTTGGCAAGAGTGGCGACCAGTTTCAGGTCAATGTCAAATGGCTCGCATTTGGCCAGCAGGCGGCCTTCGGCGGAAAAGAGAGCCGCGCCGAGAAAACCGTCGATCTCGGCCAGCCGGGCCAGTTTTTTCTGCACATCCATAGGCCGCTCCTTGCATGAGGACAAAGGGGATGCCGCTATAAAGACATCTTAGCAGAAAAAGAACGGAGGGAAAAGCAGGATGTCTGAAACCTGCCGGGAAGGGGCGGCTCCGCCGCCCGCCACAGTTTACTCCGGCTTGGCCAGAAGCTTGCGTATGTGCTCGATGTAACGCAGGCTGATCAGGCGTACGTTGCCGAGGGTGCCCTCCCGGCTGACAGCTATGCCGAGGTAGTGCTGAGGAGTGATGAAGCGGGTCAGCACCCACGCGTTTTTGGTCTGCACCAAATTTTCCTCCAGCTCGCCCAACCCCTTGAGCGACTCCGCCGATTTCTCCACCAGCTTCATCACCATGGCGAATTTGGCGGAAAATGCCTCCACGTCGGTGCCGCTGGGGTTGTGCAGGGCCAAGGTGATGCCGTCCATTCCGGTCACTTGAATCGCCAGCACGCCGTCCAAGTCATCCGCCATTTTTTTGAGCAGGTCTTTCAAGCCCATTGTTCCTCCTGTCAGAGTGGTTGTCAAATCGGTCTGCCGCGTCGTCTGCTGATTGTTGTTGCGCACACCCTCCAGCCGGGACAGCTCCAGCCGGGCCGCCTCCAGCGGATTGCTGAAATCTTCGCTGCCATGCTCCTCCTCACGCTTGGCCGCAGTGAAAAGCAGCGGCAGCAGCTCGGACTGCATCCTCGTGCCCGGGGCAGGCGAAGGAAACTCCTTCATGCTCACTCTGGCGTTCTCCCAAGACAGCATTTCCAAGGCCGCCTCATCGCCGACCAGCTGATCCGCCTCCGCGTCGATCAGCTCACCTTGCCGGAAGAAGAGGCTGCCGTTCCTGCCGGACGGGTGAAACACCTTGATGTGCACAGTCTTCTCCTCCATTGCCACCAACTGGAGGAAGCTGCTGAGGGCAAGACCGGAAAGGCTGCGGCTCTGCCCCTCGTGAACATCCAAGGCTCTGCTGACCGCCTGCTCCAGAGCCTCTATGTCCAGAGGCTTCTCCAGCACCTCTATGGCTCCGGCGCGTTTGAGCTGCTTTTCAATCAGCGGGGTGCCGAAGGCGGTCATAACAATGTGCGGCACTTCCGGGAAAGACTCGCTCATCACTGAGAGCAGCTCTATGCCGTCCATAACCGGCATCCGCAGGTCCGTCACCACCAAATCCACCTTGTTCCGGTCAAGCAGTTCCAGCGCATCCCTGCCGTTCTCCGCCGTCAGGATGCGGAATCGTCCGTTGTGTTCGAAGCCGGACTTGATGCTCAGCAGCAGCTCCGGCTCGTCATCCACTATCAGCAGCAGTTTCATGAGTGCTCGGCATTATCGCGCCTTTGGCGGCGGCGCAGTTCCTTCCTCGCCCGATTCAGACAGGCTTGACTGTGGCGGTGCTGGTCAAGGCGGCAAGAAGTCTGTAGCAGAAAATAAGCCAAGGCGGAGTTGATCCGCAGTTCAGGAAAAAGCGGACTGTATTCTTTTAAGCTCAACGTGAAGTCCTGCCATTCCAGCATGGTCAGCATCGCGCTGTCGCCGGTCAGGCCGTCCAACTCCGCGTCGATAAGCAAGCCTGCGCGGAAGAAGAGGCTGCCGCCGCGTCCGTCCGGCCTGAAGACCTTGATGTGGATGGTTTTATGCTCCATCCCCACCAACTGGAGGAAAATTTCCAACGGCAGACGGCAGCAGCTTGCTCCACCTGTCAGAGCCTTGCTGATTTCCCGCTCCAGCGGCTTTTCCAACACACTGGGCGCACCAGCCTGCCGCAGCATCGGCGAGCCGAAGCCGGTCATGATGCTAAAATCGCTGAGAGCGGCAAGCAGCTGGAGACCGTCCATGTCCGGCATGTTGAGGTCAATCATCACCAGATCAAGGCCGCCGCTGTCGATGATATCCAAGACTTCCTTACCGTCCGCTGCTGTCCGCACCCGCAAGCTGGAATTGTTTTCCAGTCCTGCTTGGATGGAGTGCAGCAGATGCTGATCATCATCAACTATCAAGACCTGTTTCAGCGCAGGCTGAAGATTGTCTTTGCAGGCGGCGGCGGTTATACTGAGATCAAGCTGAGCTGTGGTCGGCATGGCGCACTGGCTCCCATGATGTGGCATCGCGTCTCCGCAGCGCGTCGTCGGCGCGAAAACCGTTCTCCGCTTGGAATGCCCTCCCGCCAAGCTTGTGGAGGAAGGAGGCGCTGCGCACTTCATGTTAGCAACAAGCCTTTCTGAAATAAACAGAAATCTCACTGCGGCGGCAACAAAATTCACAGGACATGCGCGATGAACACCGAAGCGGCCCGCATCCTTGCGGTTGACGACGAGCCTGCGGTCTTAGGTCTTCTGCACCATGTGCTGGAGCAGGAGAGATACAAAGTGCTGAAGGCCGCCGACGGCAGAACCGGCCTCTGCCTAGCCAAAGAGGAGCGTCCCGATCTGATTCTGCTCGACATCAACCTGCCCGACATTTCCGGCATCGAGCTGTGCAGAAAGCTGAAGGCCGACGCGACGACCGGTGCCATCCCGGTCATCTTTCTCACCGGCGAGGAGCAGGACGAGAGCGAGTCCTGCTGCTTCGGCGCGGGCGCGGCGGATTTTCTCCGCAAGCCGGTCAGCCGCGAGCGGCTCTGCCTCCGGGTGCGGAATGTCCTCGACAGCAAGGCGGCCACCGCGAAGCTGGAGCGGCAGGCCCGCGAACTGGCCCTGAGCAACGAGCGGCTGAAGGAGTCCCTCATCATTCAGGAGCAGGTACGGCGCACCCTTCTGCAACGGGATCAGATACTTTGCGCGGTCAACTATGTGGCTAAAACTTTTCTTCAGCACCAATGCTGGCAGGATGTGATCGGCGAAGTTCTCAGCTATCTGGCCGGCGCAGTCAATTGCGAGCATGTCTATCTTCGCATTTTCGCTGCAAAGACGGAACAGCAGCAAGATTATTCTTGGTCAAGGCCCGACTGCCGACCCATCTGTGCCAGCATTGATCTCCTCGCAGGCTGGCGGCAGCCTGCGGATGCGCTGAAGGCAGGCAGGCCGCTGATCGGGGTGGACAGTGCGCTGCCCTCGGCAGTGCTGGAGGAAATGGAAAAGAATAAGATTCGCACCTGCCTGATCCTGCCGGTGCAGATGGGTCAGGCTGTGCGGGGCTGCCTCGGTTTTGACTGTAGCTTGGCTAGACGTTCTTGGGACGCTTCGTTGGTGCGGGCGATGATGATTTCCGCCGATGTCATCGGCACCGCCTTGCAACGAGGGCAGGAGTCGGAGGAACGGCGCAGGCTGGCGGCAGCGATTAAAGAATTCGCCGACTGCGTGCTGATGACTGATTCGCAGGGTGTAATTTCCTACGCTAATCCTGCCTGTCAATCAGTGACCGGATGGCAGCCAGAAGAGCTGACAGGCCGAAAGCTAAACGAGCTGCCGTTCGGTGAGGCCGGGCTGCCTGACTGGGAGGAGACTCTGGCTGCCGCCGTTCGGCAGGGGCAATGGCACGGCGAGCTGCGCAGTCGCCACAAAGACGGCTGTCTGTACGAGGAGTCGGCGGCGGTGGTTCCAGTGAAGGACAGTCAGGGCCAGGTGAGCAGCTTCTGCGTCATCCGCCGTGATCAGACCGAAAAAAAACGGCTGGAAGCCATAGCCGAGGCGGCCAATCTGATGGAGAATGTCGGCTTTGTCTTTTCCGGTGTGCGGCACGAGCTGGCAAATCCGCTCAACTCCCTGAAAATGGCCCTCAGCGTGCTGCGGCGGCAGATGGACACCCTCAGTCGGGAAAAAATCCGTGAGTTCCTCGACCGCTCAATGGGTGAGATCAGCCGGATGGAATATCTGCTCTGCGCCCTGAAGAATTTCAACCTTATGGAAGGGCAGCGGCCTGCGCCGATGGATCTCACCGCCTTTATCCAGAAATTCAAACGGCTGCATGAGCATGACCTGCGTGAGAAGGGCATCCGGCTGGAGCTGGCCACTGAAGGCGCATTGCATTGCATCGCTGATGAGCGCGCCCTGCATCAGATCCTGCTCAATCTGCTGACTAACTCGGTCAATTCTTTGAAAAAGCGGGCCAACCCGCTCATCTCCATATCCCTAGCCCGCAGTAAGCCCCGCTGCGTCCAGCTCCGCTTCGCCGATAACGGCTGCGGCATCTCCGCGAAAGTGCGGCGGCAGCTCTTCACGCCCTTTTTCACCACCCGGATCAACGGCACCGGGCTGGGCCTGACCTTGGTCAAAAAGATGCTCACAGCCATGAACGGCACAGTGACAATGGACGGCAAGGAGGGCGAAGGAGCTTGGGTAGTGATCACTCTGCCGGAGGCTCCGCTGCTGGAGGAGACAGCGGGCAAATAGACGGCCCTTGCTTTTTTGCTTGGAAAAAAGGAGCGGCTTCGTATATCTTTCGCCTCGGCTTTCATCACAAATTCTGTCCAACCCCAGCCGCAGGCCCTTCATGACCGCTGTCCGCTCCCGCCCAAAGACCAAGGAACCCTTTTATTTCACCGCCACCTGCGCCGCCGGACTGGAGGAGCTGGTCAAGGAGGAAATCATCTCCTTCGGCGGGGACAAGGCCGAGACCGCGCCCGGCGCGGTGCGCTGGCAGGCCGGGACGCTGGAGTCCGCCTACCGGGCCTGCCTCTGGTCGCGCTTCGCCTCGCGCGTCCTGCTGCAAATCGCCGCATTTGAGGCCGCCAGCCCGGAGGCCCTCTACACCGGGGCCATGTCGGTTGACTGGGGCAGACATTTCAGCACCAAGAACACCTTTGCCGTGAGCTGCACCTTGGCCGCTGATGCCAAGCTCAATCACAGTCAGTACGCCGCCCTCAAGGTCAAGGATGCAGTTGCCGACACCTTCCGCCGCCAGACCGGCAAGCGGCCTGACGTGGACACGCAGGAGCCTGACATCCGCATCAACCTGCACGTGGACGGCACAGCAGCTGCGCTGGCTCTGGACTTGTCCGGCGAGAGCCTGCACCGGCGCGGCTATCGCGAGGACGGCGGCGAGGCTCCGCTCAAGGAGAGCTTGGCCGCAGCCATCGCCTGGCTGGCCGGAGTGCGGCCTGGCATGGACCCGGAGAGCTGCATCCTTGATCCCATGTGCGGCTCCGGCACCCTGCTGATCGAGGCGGCTCTGATACTCGGCGACTCCGCGCCCGGCCTGCTGCGCGAGCGTTTCGGCTTCACCAAATGGATCGGTCACCAGCCGAAGCTCTGGGAGAAGCTCATTGCAGAGGCGATTGAGCGCGAGGACGCGCTGGCGGACAGCGACTGGCCGCATCTGATCGGCTATGATGCCGACCCCAGAGCCGTGGCCGCCGCCCGCAAGAACATCGCCAAGGCCGGACTGACCGACCGAATCACAGTCAGGCAGCGGCAGCTTGCCGAGCTGCATCCGCCGACCGCCAGCGGTCTGCTGCTGGTCAACCCGCCCTACGGCGAACGGCTGTCCGAGCGCGAGGCAGTGAAATACCTCTACCGCTGCCTTGGCCGCATCTTCCGCGAGAGCTTCACGGGCTGGCGGCTGGGATTCTTCACCGCCAACACCGATCTGGCCGACATGCTCGGTCTTTCGTGGGAGGAGCGGCACCGGCTGCACAACGGCCCGCTCAAGTGCCGCCTGCTCACTGCCGGTGCGCCGGAGGAGGACAGACAGCCGGAGCCGCACGTCTGGGGGCTGAACGAGACCGACCCGGAGCTGCCTGCGCAGGATTTCAGCAACCGCCTGCGCAAGAACTGCCTCAGCCTCCTGCCTTGGGCCAAGGAGCAGGGCATCAGCTGTTTCCGCGTTTATGACGCGGACATCCCGGAATTCAACATCGCCATTGACCTCTACGAACGCTGGGCGCATGTGCAGGAGTACGCCGCGCCAGCCAGCGTGCCGGCGGAAAAGGCTGAGGAACGCTGGCAGCAGGCCCTCCAGGTCATCCGCCACGTCCTCAACCTGCCGCACTCGCAGATATTCATCAAGAGCCGGGCGCGGCAGCGCGGCGCGGAGCAGTATCAAAAGACAGGCGAGATCGGCAAGCTCCATGAGGTGCGCGAAGGCGGCTGCCGCTTCCTTGTCAATTTCACCGACTACTTGGACACCGGCCTCTTCCTTGATCACCGCAAGACCAGGGCCATGCTCGCTGAACTGGCGCAAGGCCGGAGCTTCCTCAATCTCTTCGCCTACACCGGCTCGGCCACGGTCTATGCGGCAGCAGGCGGCGCGTCCTCGACCACGACGGTTGATCTGTCAGAGAAATACCTTGCCCGCGCCGAAGCCAATCTCTCGCTCAATGGCTATGGCGGCGTGCTGCATCAGTTTGCCGAGGCCGACTGCATGAGCTGGCTGCACACCTGCAAGGAACGCTACGGCCTGATCTTTGTTGACCCGCCCACCTTCGCCAATTCCAAGCACAAGGGGCTGGTCTTTGACGTGCAGAAGGATCACCCGGAGCTGCTGCGGCTGGCCATGCGGCGGCTCAGTCCGGCGGGCGGCACGCTGATCTTCTCCACCAATTTCAGGAAGTTCAAGCTCGACGAGCAGCTGGAGACTGAGTTCGACGTGCGCGAGCTGACTGAGAGCACCGTGCCGCACGACTTCAGCGGTAGCAGGCCGCACCGCTGCTGGCAGTTCCGG
>NZ_JBLWEP010000005.1:17496-32948 GCF_048287355.1 Candidatus Electronema sp. TJ | reverse complement strand
TGGCCACCGCAGGCGTGGGGCTGGTGCACGCAATGGCCTATCCGCTCGGCGGCATGTTCGGCATTCCGCACGGCTTGGCCAACGCGGTGCTGCTGCCCTATGTGGTGGAATACAACCTGCCCGGCAATCTGCGCAAATTTGCTATACTGGCTGAAGTCTTGGGCGAGAACACCGAAGGCCTGTCCGAACGCGAGGCGGCCCGTCGCTGCGTGGACGCGCTCTTTGAGCTGAACGCCGACGTGGGCATTCCGGAAACGCTGGAAGAATTGGGCATCCCGGAAGAGGAAATCCCGGAGATGGCGAAAATCGCCTTGACCGTGGCAAGGCCTGTGGCCAACAATCCGCGCAGGCCGACGTTGGAAGAAGTCATCGCCGTGTACGAGCGGGCCTGGGGCAAAGAAGTCTGAGCCGGATTTCTGCGGCAATGTTCTTTTTTCTTTGCAATAAGGGGAAGAATCCTGCAATGTGGAAGCTGTCCCTGTGTCTTTTCCTGCAAGGAGAGACAGCTCATTTTCGGCGGAGTCCAACAGCGGACAGGGCGGTTCCGTCAGCGGCAGTTTCTCTCCGCCGCGACATGCCAGCATGATGAAGAACGGAAAATTATTTATTCTTTATGCCGTCATGGCAGTCGGGCTGGTGGCTTTGTCTCTGGCAGGCGGCGCGCTGGTGGTGCGCAATCACCGGCAGCATCTGGCGCAGGACATCAATATCTACCGCCAGTCTCTCTCCCAAGAGGGCGAGGCACTCCGCCAGAGTTTCAACCAGCTGGTCAGCATCTCCAGCCTGCTGGTGAAAAACCCGGTCATCGTCAGCGCGATGGAGCGGCATTTGAACGCGCACGAGCTGGCCGAGGCTGCTGTCGGCATGGTGGACAGAAATCTGGAGGCCATCGCCGCCATTGACAACGTCACGTCCGTCTTTCTTGTCAGTCTTGACGGCACCTGCCTGCATGCGAGCAAGAAAGAGCTGGTGGGCAGAAACTACGGCGGCAGCATCTATGTCCGCTCGACACTGAAAAGCGGGCAGGGCTTCTACGCCATCATGACGGTCGCGTCTGGAGAGACTTCGCTCTACTACGCCCAGACAATCAAGAACGGCAGCTTGCGCCTCGGCGTGGCCGTGCTGGAGATCAAGCCGAATTTTTTCTATCTGCACTCCTTCACCAGTGCCTTCACCGCCATTCCGCCTGATCCTGCCGATCTGCGCATCGGTCTCAGCACCGACAACAACATCCTCTTCAACACCACGGCGAACTCGCTCGTCTCGCTCCAGCCCCTGCCGGCAGATTTTCTGCCGGAGGGAGGAGCGCAGAAGCTGTCCATCGAGCCGCTGAATTTCTCCGGCTACAAGGCCGAGAAGCTGACCGCCTCCGGCTTCCTCAGTTTGAAAGATGATTCCGGGAAAGAATACTATCTGTTTCATCAGTCCTTGGTGAACAAGCATCTCTTTCTCATCCATGTGATCAGCAAAGCATGGTTTCACAGCAATTACCACCCCGCCTCCTTTGATTATTCCGGCTATCTCCTCATGCTGGGCCTGATGCTGCTCATCATGCTCGCGCTGCTCTGGATGCTCAACCGGCGGCACTCTCAAGCCCTGCAAGCGGCGGAGCGGCTCAAGCTCGAAGCTGTGCGGCGGATTGCTGAAAAAGAAAAATACGAGGCGATCATCAACCGCAACCCGCAGGGCTTCTGGTTGAACGATTTTGACACCGGCACCATCCTCGAGGTCAACCAAAGTCTCTGCCGTCTGCTGCGGCTGGAGGCTGGAGACATCATCGGCCATCATCCTGAGGAATTTCTTCTCGGCAGCGAGGGAGACTCGCCTGGCGTGTGGAGCATGACCGACATTTCTGAAGAGGGCAGGCTGCGGCTGCCCGGCGGCGGCGCGGCGGACGTGCTGATCAACTCCTCCTGCATCTCCGAGCCTGGTGGCGGCAGCATCTGCTTCTCCTTTTTCGCCGACATCTCTGAGCGGAAGAAGGAGCAGGAGCAGCTTTCCCTCTTCTCTCAAGCGGTCGGCCAAAGCACCAGCGCCATCGTCATCACCGACCGGCAAGGCCGCATTGTCCACGTCAATCCGGCCTTCACCGAGCTGACCGGCTGGAGCCGCGAGGAAGTCTGCGGCGCGGAGCCTGCGGTGCTCAGCGGCGGCGAGCGGGACACCCCGCTCAGCCGGGAGATATGGCGGCGGATCAGCGGCGGCGGCACATGGAAGGGCTTCCTGCAAAGTCAGAAGAAAGACGGTGCGCAGTATTGGGAGGGTCAGACCGTCTGCCCGCTCTATGACAGCAAGGGACGGATCAGCCATTATCTGGCCATCAAAAACGACATCACCCAGCGCTTGGAATTGGAGCGGCAGTTCAAGGCCCAGCTGACCAAGCTGGAGCTGATGATTGAGCATGCGGCCATCGGTATCGCCCATGTGGTCGATCACCGCTTCGCCTGGGTCAGCCGGGCGGCGGCAGAGATGTTCGGTCACGCAGGCCCGGAAGAGGTTGTCTGCTTGCCGATCAGCTCTTTCTTTGAAAATGCTGAGGAGCACCAACGCATCCTTGCGCTGTCCGAGGAGGCATTTGCCAGAGACGAGGTTTTTCATGCTGATCAGCTCATGCGGCGCAAGGACGGCAGCCTGTTCTGGTGCTCGCTGACAGGCAAGATGATTGATCCAGGAATGCCGGATCAGGGCGCGGTCTGGCTGACCAAGGACATCAGCCGTCAGAAAGAGGAGGAGCGGCAGCTCCAGCTGGCCAAAGAGCGGGCCGAGCAGGCCAATCAGGCCAAAAACAGCTTCCTCGCCAACGTCAGCCACGAGCTGCGCACGCCGATGAACGCCATCATCGGCATGAACGACATGTTCGTCAAGAGCGGCGCACTGAACGAACGGCAGCGGCAGTGTCTCAGCCGCTCCAAGAGCGCGGCTGATTTCCTCCACGGCCTGATCAGCGACCTCCTCGATTTCTCCCTGATTGAAACCGGCAGGCTCCAGCTTGAGCCTGCGCCTTTTGACCTGATCGACACGGTGAGCCGGGCGGTGCAGGCGGTGCGCTACCCGGCAGAGGAGAAGGGGCTGCGTCTGAGCTGGGCGACCGCGCCGGAACTGCCCTGCTTTGTCCGAGGAGATGCGTTGCGTTTGCGGCAGATTCTTGTTAATCTGCTCAAGAACAGCATAAAATTCAGCGAGGAAGGGGAAATTCGCGTCCAAGCGGCGATGAGCGGGCGCAGTGAGAATCGTTTCCTGCTGGAGTTCACTGTCTGCGATCAGGGGGTCGGCATCCCGCCGGAGAAGCTGAATGATATTTTTGAAAAATTCGTCCAAGCAGATGACAGCCTGAGCCGGGATTTCTCCGGCATGGGCTTGGGGCTGACTATTTGCAGCCAGCTCTGCACGATGATGGGCGGCAGAATCAGCGCTCAAAGCGAGCTGAACCGAGGCAGCACCTTCACCTTTACAGCTTGGTTTGATCAAGTCACGGAGGCGGAGGCAGAACGGCTGCGTCTGCCGGCTATCAGCCCGGCCCCGCTGCGGATGCTGGTGGTGGATGACAATGAGCCAAACCGTTTTCTCGTCACAGCCATGCTGGAGCGGGACGGGCACGAGGTCGCCGAAGCATGCAATGGCGAAGATGCGCTCAGGATGCTGCTGACGCAGAATTTTGACGCGGTGCTGATGGATGTGCAGATGCCGGTCATGGACGGTCTGACCGCGACAAAAATCATCCGGGCCTGCGAGACCGAGAGCTGCCGTCTGAACACGCTGAAGGCTCCGGAAGAACTCAGCGATGCCCTGCGCAATCAGCTCAAGGGCGGGCATCTGCCGATCGTGGCCTTGACCGCGCACAATTTTAAGGTGGACGAGCAGCGCTGCATTGAGACAGGCATGGACGCGTATGCAGTCAAACCTGTCAGCATTGAAGATATTTACCGGGCTTTGAGGGGCTGCTGCCGCAGAAGGGCGGCAGAGCCGCAGGGTGCCTGCCGATGCGCGGCGGAGCAGCCAGAATCATCACGGAGCGAGGATGCTGGAATGAATGCGGCAGAGGAAAACAACATCGGCCTGCTGGCAAAGGTTGCTGAACATCTAAAAACTATATACAGTCTGGAGCAGGAGCAGGTGGAGCAGATGGTGGCCCTTTCCTCCACTTCGGTCAGCGAGACGCTTGCCCAAGCCCGCCAATTTTTGGCTGACAGCGACTTGGCCGCCCTTTCCGCAGCAGGCCATAAAGCCAAAGGTGTGCTGCTGGGCATCGGACTGAAAGAGGAGGCCGAGCTGGCCCGTCAGATCGAACTGAAGAGCAAAACAGGCGAGGCGATCGATTACAACAGCCTGCTGGAACAGCTGAAGGTCGGACTGCGGCCCCTGCTGGAGCTGAACAGCGAAAGAGAGCGGCCATGAAAGTCATTTTCTGTGAGGAATGCGGGGGGCGGAACAATGTTCCGGACGAGCTGCTGGAGCAGATCGACAGCAAGCCGATCGTCTGCCAGATATGCGACAATGTCATGTCCAAAGAGACAATCATTCCGCATAAATGTCCGGCGAAAACGATCAACACCCTGCATTATCACCTGCTTTTCATTGATGACGACATGTTTCATCTCCAGCTGATGAAAAAAACGCTGGAGAAAGAGTACATGGTCTCCATTGCCTCCACCGGCATACATGGCTTGGAGCTGGCGGCGGCGCGGAAGCCGGATTTGATATTGCTGGATCTGAACATGCCAGGCATGGACGGCTATGAGGTCTGCAAGCGGCTGAAGGAGAATCCGGCCACCCGCAAGATCGCGGTGATCTTTGTCAGCGCGCGCGACCGGGAGGACGACGAGCGGCGAGGCTTCAGCCTTGGCGCTGTGGACTACATCAACAAGCCGATCAACCTCCAGATATTGACCGCCCGGATCATGGTACAGCTCAGGATCAAGCAGCTTCTTGAGCAGCAGCGGAAGCAGTCCGAGAGTCTGATCCAGTCTCTTCAGCAGAACAGCATGGCGGCGGAGAGCGAGCAGGAGCGGCTGCGGCGGGAGAACAATGGTCTGACTGCCGCCCTTGACAGCCTGCCGGAAAAGGTGCTGATCGAGGATCAACGGCGACGAATATCTTGGGCCAACCGGGCTGCCGCTGAACTCTGCGGGATTTCTCTTGCCGAGATGCTCGGCAAGTCCAGCAGGGAAATCATCAGCCGCAGCGGAGCGTTCTGCGGAGACTGCATGCCGGAGGCTAGGAGGGATTCCGGGCCGCAGCCGCCCAGTTTCCTTCATTTTCCTCTTTTTGACGAGGACGGCGGGCCGGAAGGAGCGGTGCATATTCTGGCTGAGGACAGAAGCTGTCCAGTCCAGCTTTGCCAAGCGGCGGAATCGGCCATCAACAGTTTCATCGACAGCAACAGAAAGGCGATCAAGGAAAGTCTTGCCACCATACTCTTTGGCATTGACGCGATCAGCAGCATGTTGAGAAACAACAAAGAATTTGAGACGGTGGGCCGTCCTGTGGTCAAAGCGGCGGAGCAGCTCGATCAGATGATCTGCTCGCTGTTGGAGTTCGAACATCGGGGCAAGGATGACTGAGCCGCGCCTTTTCGACCAACTTTTTCGGCAGCATGGAACATGAAAAATGTGCTTATAGTAGACGATGATCTGGGGTTTCAGCGCCTGCTGGGGATCAGTCTGAAAAAATATCAGCAGGATTTTGACATCATCCTCTCCAACAACGGCGAAGAGGCCATCGGGGTGCTCAACCGTAAGCCGGTGGATTTGATCATCACCGACCTGCAAATGCCGAAAATTGACGGCCTGACCCTGCTCGCCTATGTCAACGACGCTTTTCCGCGCACGCCCTGCGTGATAATGACCGCCCATTCCACGCCGGATATAGAGAAGCAGTTCGCGCAGACCGGTCAGCAGCTTCTGAAAAAACCCTTCACCATCAACAAACTGGTGGAGGCAATCCAAACTGCCTTGGCCAAGCCCAAGGCGGCAGACGGGATGCTCAAAGGCATCTCGGTGGCCAACTTCCTCCAAATGATCGCCTTGGAGCAGAAAACCTGCCTGCTGGAGATCACTGCCCCCAATCAGGATAAGGGTTTTTTCTACATAGAGAACGGCGAGGTCTTTGACGCAGCCTTTCAGGGGTTGGCTGGCGAGGAGGCCGCCTACGTTCTGATCGGCATGGAAGGAGCCAGCATCCGCTTCACTAACATGCCCGCCAGCAAAAAGGTGAAAAAGAGAATTCAATCGAGCCTGATGGCTCTGATCATGGAGGCCATGACACGCAAGGATGAAACGGTTGGCAACTCCTGAGCGCAGCCACGTGGATTCTTCCTCATATGTTTTGATTGTTGACGATCAGCACAGCGACCTGCGCCTGCTGGAATCCATTCTCAAAGGACACGGCTTCCGGCCGCTCTCTTTAACCGATCCCACCAAGGTGCTGGCGCAGTGCCGCGCCCAGCCGCCGCTTCTCATTCTTTTGGACATCAGCATGCCTGAGTTGGACGGCTTTGAGGTTTGCACCCAGCTTAAGGCTGATCACCTCTTGGCTGATATCCCTGTGCTTTTCCTCACCTCTATGCGCGACATGTCGGACCGGCTGCGCGGATTCAAGGCGGGCGGCGCAGATTTTCTGACCAAGCCCTATGAACCGTCCGAGCTGATCGCCAGAGTCTCCACTCACATCAAACTGCGCAAGACCCAGCTGGAGCTGGCTCGTCGCAATCAGGAGCTGAAAGAAAAAATCAGCGACCTTGAGTGCGCCCATGCCGCCTTGCTGGAGAGCCAAGCCCGCACCAATGCAGTGCTGAACAACGCCGGGATATGCATCGGGGTGCTGGACATCAACTGCCGCTATGAGAAGGTCAACGGCATGTACGCCCGAATTTTCGGCTACAGTGAGGAGGAGTTCCAAGGAATGCGGCTCTGGGACATACTCCGCCCAGATTATGCCGAGCAGTCCCAAGCCGCCGCAGAGCGGCTCCGCAGCGGCCAGCAGGAGCAGCATTATGCGGACAAAGTCTTTGTGCGCAAGAATGGCAGCCAGTTTCCCGGCGGCCACTGGCTCAGCCCGCAGCGGGACAGCGACGGCGGATGCCGCGGTTTTGTCTGTGTGATCAGCGACTTGACCGAACAGAAAGAGGCGGAGCACAAGCTGCGGCTGGCTCACACCGTCTTTGAGACCAGCTCAGAGGGAATGCTGATCACTGACGAGGACAACCGCATCGTCATGGTCAACCCGGCCTTCACCGCCATCACCGGCTGGCGGAGTGAGGAGGTCATCGGGCGAACACCATTCTTTCAAAATTCCAACCGACACAGCCGCGAATTTTACCGGCAGATGTGGGACACGCTGCTGACCAACGACCGCTGGCAGGGCGAGCTGTGGAACTGCCGCCGGAACGGGGAAGTCTATCCGCTCTGGCTGTCCATCTCAGTGATCCGCGGTCAGGACGGCGGCATAGTCAATCATGTCGCCCTGTTCTCCGACATCAGCGAGCGCAAGAAGGCTGAGGAAATCCTGCGCTATCAGGCTATGCACGACCCTCTGACCAAACTGCCCAACCGGGCGATGTTTGACGAGCGGCTGCGCGGCGCACTGGCCCGCGCCCGGCGGAAGCAGAGCTTGGTCGCTCTGCTCTATCTGGATTTGGACAACTTCAAGACAGTCAACGATACCCTTGGTCATGCCGCCGGCGACCGGCTGCTCCAGCTGGTTGCTGAGACCATGCAATCCTGCCTGCGGGTGGAAGACATGGCGGCGCGGATCGGCGGCGACGAGTTCTGCGCCATCTTGGAGGACATCTGCTCTGTCAGCCACGCAGCGGGCATTGCCGAGCGCATCATCACGTCGCTCGGCGCACTCGACTGCTCCCCGGACGGCTATGGCCTGCGCACCAGCATCGGCATCGCCGTTTATCCCCATCACGGCGAAGATGCGGAGCACCTGCTCCGCTGTGCCGACAAGGCGATGTACACCGCCAAACGGCTAGGCAAAGGCCGCTGCTGCTTGGCGGCTGGTGAATAAAGCCTGCCTGCCGCTGCTTCAGACCGTTTTATTTTTTTTCGATCAGGTACGTATACGTCAAACTGGGCACGTTCCCTCCAGCACTGCGCTGCTGAGCCTCTCTTTCTTCCAGCTGAAGCGGCCTGTTCTGCCTCTTCGGCTGGAAATATTTTTTACCACGTCACCATATAGCAGGAGAGCTTGCGGCCCTCCTCAAGATCAAGCCCTTCCATGTACCTTTGCATGGACTCAGCCGCCACCTTGCCCTGATAGACGGCCTTGGCGGCGGTCTGCGGACCGAGCACTGCATCACCGCCTGCAAAAATCCACGGCACTGAAGTCTGAAGGGTGCGGGGGTTGACGGTGTAGGTGCCCCAGGACTCCTGCTTGAGTTCCGCTCCCCGGTCAGCCTGATGCTGGACATTCTGGCTGATGGCTGGGATGACTGCATCTGCTTCGATGATGAAATTCGAGCCTGCCTGCTCCACAGGCCGCCGTCGGCCTGAAGCATCCGGCTCGCCCAAGCCCATGCGGACGCACTCCAGCCCGGTCAGCTTGCCGCTGGCATCAGCATGAATTTTCACCGGCGCAGCGAGGAATTCAATCCGCACGCCTTCTTCTTCCAGATGACGGACTTCCTCCTTCGAGGCAGGCATTTCCTCTTTTGTGCGGCGATAAAGGATGAAGACCTGATCCGAGCCGGTGCGCAGGGCTGTGCGGGCCACGTCAATAGCCACGTTGCCGCCGCCCACAACCACAACTTTCCTGCCAATGCGCATCTCCTCGCCAGTCAGCACCCGCCGCAGGTAATCTACGCCGTGCAGCACGCCCTTGGTGTTCTGCTCCCCTTCGATGCCCAGCCGCTTGCCCTCGTGTGCGCCGACCCCAATGAACACTGCGTCGTAGCCCTCTTCGCGCAGCTCGTGCAAGGTCTTGTCTTTGCCGATGGTAACACCGAGTTTGATCTCCACACCGCAGCTTTTCAAAGAGGCCAGCTCTGCGCCGATGATGTCACGGGGTAGACGGTAATGGGGAATACCTACTGACAGCATCCCACCGAAAACTGGCAGGGCTTCATAGATCGTGCATTTGCAGCCCTGATGCGCCAGGATGTACGCAGCGGTGATGCCTGCCGGGCCAGAGCCGACGATCGCTGCCTTGCGGCCATTGGGCAGGGCGCAGGCGTGGGCCATCGTTCTGCGGTTGGCCACCATCCAGTCGGTCAGATAGCGCTCCAGCATCCCTATGGCCACTGGCTCGCCGCTCTTGCCGCGCACGCAGCTGCCCTCGCATTGGAACTCATGCGGGCAGACGCGGGAGCAGACCGAAGGCATGGTGCTGGTCTCACGCACCTTCCAGTAGGCTTCCTCGAACTTTTTTTCCCGCAGCAGGCCGATAAAGCCGGGAATGTCGTTGCGAATCGGGCAGCCTTGCACACAGGCTGGCTTCTTGCATTGCAGGCAGCGGTTGGCCTCCAGCAACGCGGTTTCCTCATCATAACCGGCAGTCACTTCGGCAAAACTTTTGATCCGCTCCGATGGCGCAAGCTCTTTGGGGTGCTGGCGGGGAATGGCCATCCGTTCTTTGGTGTTCATGGGCATCTCCTGTAAAAAATAATTCAAAAAAAGAAAAACTAATCATTTTCTATGAAGCGCACCAGAGCATTTCTGCTCATATAGCCAGACTGTCTCTTTATTCTATTTTTGTTCGTCAGTTTGATGACATGCGGAATGCCCTTGATGTCAAACTTCTCCGCCTTCTCCCGATTCTTGTCCCAATCCACTTCGTAGAACTCAACATGCGGATAAAGTTTCTTCACCTTCTCATATTCAGGCTTCATGGCCTGACAGGGGCCACACCAGTCAGCATAGAATTTGAACACCTTAATCTCCATGCCTTTGCCATAGTCGGCATTGGCGGGAATGTCCTGTTCTGGGCCGCAGCCATGCAGAAAAATTGCAGCAATAAATGTCAGAAGAATGCTGTGAGTTATTTTCATAGAGTGTGCTGCTGCGCTGGGCAGCTTGCTTGATTTTCAGGACGGTTGTTGCCCTGCCATTGACAGCACTATATTTTTCAGCCCGCTGATGAACTGCGGGTCGTCATTCAGGCCGGGCGTGGATTCAAGCCGCATTCCCAGATCGTGCGCCATCTTTTTGTAGAGCATGTCAATCTCGTACAGCGTCTCAATGTGATCGGAGACAAAGGCTATAGGCACCATCAGGATGTTTCTACAGCCCTCGGCGGAGAGCTGACGCAGCATATCTGGTGTGGACGGCTCCAGCCATTTGACTGGGCCGCTGCGGCTCTGAAAGCAGAGTCTGCCTTGCTGGCCGGTGAGCTGCTCCACAGCGGCGATGGTGCGGCGGAGTTCCTCCACGTAGGGGTCGCCTTCGTCAATAAACTTCTGCGGCAGACTGTGTGCGCTGTAAACCACCTGCGCTGTCCCGCCGAATTTGGCCAGTCCTTCGCGGATGCGCCTGACCAAGCTGACGATATAGTCCGGCTCGTCGGGCCAGGAGCGTATTTCCTTGACCGGCAGGTTCAGGCCCAGCTTCTGATTCTGCTCGCGCAGATCGGCAAAGGACGAACCGCTGGTGGCCCGGCAGTAATGGGGATAGAGCGGCAGGGCGATCAGTTCGGTCACTCCGGCGGCGGCCATTTCCATCAATGAGGCGGCGGCGAAGGGATGCCAGTAGCGCATGGCGGGACGGACAAAAAACGCGCCGTCTGCTGCGGCCAGCACTTGCTCCAAAGCAGCCGCTTGGCGGGCGGTGATGGCCGAGATCGGCGAGCCGCCGCCGATTTTCTGGTAATTCGCCATGCTTTTCGGCGCACGCCGCCAAGCGATCAGAGCGGCCAGCGGCTGCTGGAGAAAAGCCGGGCCAAGGCGGATGATCTGCCGGTCGGAAAAAAGGTTGTATAAAAAAGGTCGGACATCGGCCTGCGTCTCAGGCCCGCCCATGTTCAGCAGCAGCACTCCGGTTTTTCTCTCCATTTTTCCGCCCGCAGTTCCAATTGAAGATCAGATGCAGGCAGCGTACACGGATTCCGCTGTGGCTGTCAAGCGAATGTCATTTTTAAGCCTTGCCTGCCGCGCATTCAATGTCTATAATAACTGCATGGTAAGACTGATTTTCACCGCCGTGCAGCCCACATCTTCCGCCGGTGCCGCGCAATCCTTTCCTGTTCCGTCCTTTCCGCAGATTCCGCAGACCTGCATTCTTCGGCCAAGACCAGTCAGGAGGGCATCGGCATGATTGCGAGAAGATTAAGAAGACCGCAGCAGCTTCTGCTGCGCAACCAAAGGCAGCGGCATGGGGTCGCTGACGCTGAGAACTTGGAGGAAATATGGATCTGAAAGTTGAGACCAGAAATCTTGACATGCGCGCAGGCTGGCAGGAGAAAATCGAGGAAGAACGCGAGAAGCTGATCCGGCACTACGCGAATTTCGTCCTTCACCTGCGGGTCAGCATTGAAGCCAAGCCTGGCTACAAAGAGGGCGGCTACGAGGTCAGCTTGGTCGCATCGGTGCCCAATGACACCGTGGTGGTCAAGCGCTGGGGCGAGAAAGTGCATCCCCTGCTGGTGGAGACCTTTGACGTGCTCAATCAGCAGCTCAAAGATATAATCAAAAAGAAGCACGACCACAAGCACGAGGCTAAGGTCAAAGTGCTGGGCGGCGCACCTGGAGACACGCGCGGCACCGTGCAGCGGGTCTTTGACGAGTACGGTTTCATCATGACCTTGGACAACCAGGAAGTCTTCTTTCATGCCAACGCGCTCAAGGATCTGCGCATGAACGACCTTGAGGAAGGCGCGGCAGTCTGCTTGGCCTTGGAGGAGGGCGACAAGGGCCTACAGGCGGCCTGGGTGAAGGCGGCCTGATGCAACCAGCCGTAGGGGTGAAAATTTTTTCGCCCCTGCAAGCTTTGCCCCTGCTGGAGAGCAGGGGCTTTTTTTATTGCCAAACAGACGGAAAATTGGTTTGTTGACGGCTCGAACAGGCTTTCTTCCATCTCTTGCCGCAGAGCGCATTATGAACTTGCTGAACATACAGTGTCCTAAGGTGGATACCGCCTGCATTGAGCAGGCATACCGCGATGGAGCGGAGTGCTCCGCTCCCTTGCAGGTGGAGGAGAAAGAGCGTCTCGCCGCTGAGATACGCGCCTTGCTGCATGAGAAGAACGCGGTGCTGATCGCTCATTATTACACTGCTGAAGCGGTGCAGGAGCTGGCTGAGGCAAGCGGCGGCTGCGTGGCCGACTCGCTGGAGATGGCCCGCTTTGGCCGTGACCATGCCGCGCAGACGCTGGTGGTCGCCGGAGTCCGTTTCATGGGCGAGACCGCGAAAATCCTCAGCCCGGACAAGCGGGTGCTGATGCCCTCCTTGCAGGCGGAATGCTCGCTCGATCTGAATTGTCCGGCAGAGCTGTTCCGCAAGGTGCGGCGGCAGCACCCGGAGCGCACGGCAGTGGTCTATGCCAACACCAGCGCGGCGGTGAAGGCTGAGACTGACTGGGTGGTGACTTCCAGCAACGCCCTGAAGATTGTCGCTCATCTGAAGCAGGAAGGCAGGAAAATCCTCTGGGCTTCAGACCGCTTTCTCGGCAGCTACATCCAGCGCGAAACCGGCGCGGACATGCTGCTCTGGCCTGGCTCGTGCATCGTCCATGAGCAGTTCAAGGCCGAAGGCCTGCGCAGGCTGAAGGAGCGGCATCCAGAGGCCGAAGTGCTGGTGCATCCTGAATCGCCGCCTGATGTCATCAGTCTGGCGGATTATGTCGGCTCAACCAGCGGCCTGCTCAACGCCGCCAAACAGAGCAAGGCCCCGGTCTTCATTGTCGCCACCGAGCCGGGCATTTTTTATAAGATGCGGCAGGCGATGCCGGACAAGCTCTTTTTGGAAGCCCCGAAAGCAGGCGAAGGCGCAAGCTGCGAGTCGTGCAGCCGCTGTCCGTGGATGGCCATGAACGGCCTGCCCAATTTGCTTGCCGCGCTGCGGGACGGGCGCAACGAGGTGCAGGTTGAGGAGAGTGTCCGGGTCCGGGCGGCGGAATCCATCAGCCGGATGATGCGCTTCTCCTTCGCGCCGCCTGCCGGTTCCTGCGCAGCCGGGTGAGCGCGGCTCCGCGCCTTTTCTGCTCAGCCGCAAAAGAATTTTGCCGAGCAAAACTTCTCTGCGGCTGAGCAGAACTTTGTTGCTGCCGAGCACAAACCGTCTTCAGCCCGGCAGCATCTCTTTGCTGTCAAGCAGCATCCTCTTGTCACTTGGCCAAACTTCTTTGCAGCTTAGCTAGAACCTTTTTTTGCCGGGCAAGAGTTCTTTCCGGCTCGGCAAAACTTCTTTTCTGTTTAACAGAAAACTGTTGCGGCCAAACAGAGCTTCCTTGCTGCCGAGTGCAATTTGATCTTGGCTGAGCATGAAACCCAAGCTGTGACCTTTCACATTGTTTTTTCAATGCCGCAAGCCCATGTAAAAAGAAAAATTTTCAATTCAAAGCCATTCGAGGTGACAGCATGGATATGCGCTGGAAATCTTTGGAGGATGACGCTGCTTGCTGATTTAACGTGCTTTCAGATGAGCTTGACTCCATCTCCTGCACATGACTCGTCTTTCATAGTGCAGGCATCGATGCTTTCTCTCCATACATGACACTTCCAGATGGAAAAGGAAAAGAAAAGTCATAAAAAGACAGGGAACATGGCCGCAGCAGCTTACCCGCCTGCGGCAGAGCATTTTCAAGAACAATCCGCCTGCCTATATCTGCTCCGGCACGGCCCGACCGTTGCTCCTCCCGGCTGCTTGCTTGGCAGCACGGATCTGCCGCTGTCCGGCCAAGGCTTGAACAGGCTCGCGGGCCTGCTGCCGCAGCTGCGGGACGTGGAACACTGGCATTGCAGCCCGATGCTCCGCGCCCGCCAGACGCTGGACGAGCTGCGGCGGCTCGGCTGCCGCACGGACGCGGCACTTTATGATCAGCGGCTGCGGGAAATAGACTTCGGCGCGTGGGAGATGAAAGGCTTTGCGGAGATCGCCGCCATTGATCCAGCACGTGTGCAGGCATGGCAGGAGGAATACGAACAGTTCGCCTTTCCCGGCGGAGAGGCTGTGGCTGATTTTGTCAGCAGAGCAAGGGCGATGCTCGCCGACTTGGCCGCGCAGGGCGGCAGCATCGGCGCAGTCACACACGGCGGGGTCATCCGCACCATGATCTGCCTGGCTCTTGGTCTGCCGCCGCGCAGCTATCTGCTCTTTGACGTGCGTCCGGCCTCGCTGACGGTGCTGGAGCTGTTTTCCGGCGGCGGGGTGCTGCGGGGATTGAATCTCTGAGGCTCAGTCCTTGCTGGTTCTGCCGCTGCGCTCGCGGAAGAAGAGGCGCAGCGGCACCCGGTCAAGGCCCAGTCCTTCGCGGAAACGGTTGGCCAAGTAGCGCTGGTAGGAGAAGTGAATGCCTTTGGGATAATTGGAGATGACAGCAAAGGTGGGCGGCGCGGTGCTGATCTGGGCAGTGTAGTAGAGCTTCAGCCTGCGTCCCTGATACAGCGGCGGCTCGTGCTGAGCCTTGGCATCTTCAAGAAGACGGTTGAGGGCGGCGGTGGAGAAACGCTGATGGAACTGGCGGTGCATCTTGCCAAGTTCCGGGAAGAGCCGCTTGATGCCTGCGCCAGTCTTGGCGGAGACCCTGAAGACCGGGGCAAAGGGAATGAACTTGACCGCCTCCTCCACCGCCTCCAGCAGCTGCCCCTGCCGCTTTTTGTCGCCTTCAATCAAATCCCATTTGTTGATGAGGAGCATGAGAGCTCGGCCCTGCTCCTGAGTGTAGCCGATCACCTTGGTGTCCTGCTCGGTGATGCCTTCCTCCGCATCAATCAATACGGCAGCGATGTCGCAGCGGCTGAGGGATTTCAGGGCCTTGAGGATGGAGAACTTCTCCAGTTTGTCCTGCGTCTTGCCCTTGCGCCGGATGCCTGCGGTGTCAATCAGCAGATAGCTGTGCTTGTCCACAGAGAGCATGGTGTCCACCGCGTCGCGGGTGGTTCCTGCCACGTCAGAGACGATCATCCGCTCCTGGCCCATGATGGCGTTGATCATCGAGGATTTGCCCACGTTCGGGCGGCCTACGAAGGCGAGGCGGATGGTGTTCTCCGGCAAGGGCGGCGGAGCCTCAGTTTGCCCCAGCTTTTCGGCCAAAGCGTCCATCAGGGTGTTGAAACCGTAGCTGTGGTCAGCAGACAAAGCCCAGAGCTGCTCCACGCCCAATTCCCAGAACGGAGCCAGCAGCTCGTTCTCAATGTCCGGCGCGTCAATCTTGTTGACTGCGAAAAAGACGGTCTTGTCTGTGCGCCGGAGCAGCTCGACCAGCTCATGGTCGCCGGGCATGACCCCTTGGCGGCCATCCAGCAGCAGGATGATGATGTCCGCCTCGTCCATCGCCTGCATGGCCTGCTGGCGGATGTGG
>NZ_JBLWEP010000005.1:3196-17202 GCF_048287355.1 Candidatus Electronema sp. TJ | reverse complement strand
GGATTTTGGCAAGCAGGCTGTGAGGAAGTCAGACTATGCCCAGCTTGCAGCCCAGAGCCTCCACCACCTTCCTGATGGTCTCGAATTTCGGCGAGCTGCCCTGCGCCAAGGCGTTATACAGATTCTGGCGACTGAGATTGGCTTTCCGGGCTATCTCGCTGAGGCCCTGCGCCTTTGCCACCTGCCCGATGGCCAGCATCAGCTGCTCGGTGTCGCCTTCCTCAAAGGAAACCTTGAGGTATTCACGGATCATCTCCGGGCTGTCGAGATATTCAACCGCATCCCATTTTCTGGTGGTGATCTTATTCATGCTCGCGCTCCAAGCTGGTCATGATGGACTTTGCCTGCTCAATGTCTTTGCTCTGGCTTGATTTGTCGCCTCCGCAAAGCAGGAATACAACCTTGGACTCTTTGACGGTGTAATAAGCGCGGAAGCCCGGACCGAAGAAGAAACGCAGCTCGAAGAGTCCGTCGCCCAGACTTTTGTGGTCGCCAAAGTTGCCAAGCTGAATCCGGTCAAAACGACTGATGATGCGTGCCCGGAAGGTGAGGTCTCTGATTCCAGCCAGCCATTTGTCAAAGACATTGCTTGTCTCTATCTCGTATTTCATCGTTTGACTGTCACATGAAAGAGACTGCTTGTCAAGAATACTCCGCCGTCACTTGGTGCAAAGCAGCGGAGACATGCCGCGCCCCTTGCCGGTTCTTCCCCGACAGCACTTGCGGGCCAGCCCGATACTACTTGCGGGCTGGCCCGATACTACTTGCGGAGCAGCCCGAAAGCACTATCGAGCTTCGCCCGATGCTACCTTCGGGGAGAGGCGGTAGGGGGTGCGGGTTGGCTGGCGCGGTGTTGGGCCAGTTCATCCAGCAACTGCTGCACCATCTTGGCATCTGGATGCCCCATTGCTTCCATCTCCTGATACAGACTCAGACTCTTGCTGTAGGCTGCTTCCGCCTTGTCCAACTCGCCGCGTGTCTTATATACAACGCCCAGATTGCCGTAGATTCTCGCCGTTGCTTCCTTCAGTCCTAAAGTCTCGCTGATCTCAAGTGCTTTCCTGTACATCGCCTCCGCCTTGTCCAGCTCGCCGCGCGCCTGATACACGATACCCAATCCAGCGTAATTGTTCGCCGTTGCCTCCTTCGTACCCAAGGCTTTGCTGATTTCAAGGCTCTTCTGGTGCATCTCCTCCGCCTTGTCCAGCTCGCCGCGTGTATCATATACAAGGCCTAGATTGGTGCGAATAAAGTACACATTGCCCAGATTGCCGTACTGGTTCGCCGTTGCTGCCTTCAGTCCTAAAGCCTCGCTGATCTCAAGGCTCTTGCTGTACATCTCCTCCGCCTTGTCCAGCTCGCCGCGTGCATCATATACGAGGCCAAGATTGCTACGAGTCAAGTACACATTGCCCAGATTGCCGTAGGCTTTTGCCTGCCACTCTTTATCCTGATGCGCTTCACCCAGAGCCAGCACCTTGCGGTATGCCTCTTCCGCTTGCGCCAGCTCGCCTGTGCGGTGCAGCAGATGCCCAAGCTGGTTCCAGCCGTCCACATCGTCCGGGTCAAGCTGCACCGCCTTCTGGTATGCAGCCAAGGCCGCTTTGGTGTCGTTCATAAAGGCCAATGCGCCCAAGTGGCGGGCTGCTGCCGCCGCTTCCTTGTTCGCCTGCCTGCCTTCCGCCTCCTTGCTGCGCAGCACCTCAGCAAAGATGGCCTGCGCCTTGGCAGTGTCGCCCTGCTCCAATGCCTGCAAGGCTTCGTTGATGCTCTTAGCGGGCGCATCAGCTTTAGCCAAAGCGGTGACTGCTTCAGTCAGTGCCTTGATCTGCTCATCCTTGGCCTCCAGCTGCGGCCAAAGCAGCTCTCGTGCCAGCTTGGCGGCATCTTCCGGGGACATGCCGTAGGTCACAGCGACATTGCCGGTGCCGGAGAAGATGTTGCCGTCTCCGCGTACCTCCTGCGTGACGTTCTCATGCTTGCCAGTGGCGTTCTTGCCTTGAGCGATGTTCTGCTCTCCGCCCTTGCTGTCAAAGGTGTTGTTCATGCTGTCCTCTCTTTCATGCGCCAGTGTAAGCGTAGATGCGAAGGGAACGCAGCTTCAGTGCTGGCTGATGCTGCGTAAACATTGCTCAGTTGCAGCGCGGAGGCAAGCATATTCCGCCGGAGGGAGTTTGGCAAGCAGGCGGCGCAGGGAATGCAATGCCGGAGGGATGTACTGCGCAAAGAACGGCCTGCCGCGCTGGCTGCTGAGAAAGGCGAAGGCGCCAAGGATTTGCAGGTTGCGCTGCACGGCCAGCAGCAGGTATTCGCGGCGGAACTGCTCGCGGTTGCAGGGCAGCAGGGCGTTGAGCGCGTCGAGGTAGTGCTCCAGCAGCGCGTTCTGCATGGCCTGCGGCAGAGCGGCGTAGGGGTCAATCAGCAGCGAGGCGAGGTCATAAGCCAGCGGCCCCAGCCGTCCGGCCTGATAATCAATGAAGCGCACCCGCCCGTCCAGCACCATGATGTTGCGGCTTTGGAAATCGCGGTGGAGGAAGAAGGAGGCATCGGCCTGCGCGGCACTGTCTGCCAGCGCGGCGAATTCCCGCGCCGAGGCGGCTTCATCCACGTCCAGCCAGAGCAGGTCGCGGCAGAGTGCGCGGAGGAAGTAGCCGGATTCGCGCTCCAGCATGACGCGGCGGTCATAGCGCGGCGTGTCCCAGCACCAAGCGGGATCGAAGTGCTCGCGGCCCCGCACCTGCATCTTGGCCAGCTCGGCCACGGTCTGCTGGTAGAGCGCGGCGACTTCAGCCGAATCTGCCCCGTGCCGCAGCACCAAGTCGTGCAGCCGGACATCGCCTAAGTCCTCGCAGATCAGCAGACCGCTGGCCTCGTCAAAGGCGAGCGGCTCCGGCACTGGCGCGCCGCAGGCAAAGAGATGCCTGCCAATCTGCCAGCCTGCTTTGGCTTCGCGCAGACCGGCGGCATCTCCCGGAGGCGGCGCGGCAGCTACGGCCCGCGCCCCGTCCTCGCAGATCAGGCGGCAGAAACGGCGCAGCGAGCCGTCCGGCAGCAGCGGTGCGCACTGCGTGCGGCTGTCTTGCCACGGGCCGCCAAGCAGGCAGCGGGCGGATGCGTGAAAATCATGCGCTGACTGCACGTCTTCTTGCTGCCGCTCTGATCATGCATTCAAGATTTTGCCCTCGAACTTCATATGGTTCGAGAAGATGGATATTTTCGTGCGTCACATGAAGCTGTCCTTCATTGCCCCGGTTGCCGCGATGCTGGCCTTTTGAGTACAGAGGATTATTCAATACCTCATCAGAGTTCATCACCCAGAGGATAATGTCGTCACGAAATACCGCCATCCAGATAAAGACATCGCAGCATTGAGGCTTCAACTGCTGATAATTCATCAAAAAAGGCTTGTTCGTGCTTCTGGACAAGGCTCTGATGTGCAGCGGTTCGTCGCTGCTGGAATCAGCAGCTCTTGACGCTTTCACCTCAATTTTTATTCCGTCAAGCCACATGTCGTATTCGCCTGAATAATCAGGATCTATCTTCTTGCTTGGCTTTTTGAGAGTTTCACACTTTCCGTGAATATATGTCTGCGCAAATTTTTCTCCAAATCCTCGTGGAGCAGATATCTCAAATATCCATAAGTTTGGATTATCTAAAATGTATTCATTTCTTATGTCAAGATATTGATCGAATGTTATTCCATCAGCATCAAGGAGATGACAGATAAGATGTTCATATTCATTGAATGGATAGATCGCCTGATCTTCCTCAGTGATCTGGAGAATATCTCGGAGCTTTTCTTGTTTCCCTGAGAAACATTGGCATATTTTATTTTTTAATTGTATAAGTTCCATTATCAATATCTTTTATGTTGAGATATTCAAGAAAAAAAGATTCTTCGAAATCACTATAAGCATAAAAATAGTCAGTAAAAATTGGAAGATATTCTATATCTGAACGCAAAACCTTGTTTGTTTCAAACAATTTGAAAAAAATCCAAGACATAATTTTGCTATTTAATAAATCGCAAAGCTGCTTATGGGTAATAGGAAATTTTTTGTCAAGTATAAGCATGTTTGCGCTATTAAGAATAATTCTCTGTTCCGTATCATGAAAAAAAACAAGCTCTGAAGATATAAATTTATATATCAATTTTTCATTGGAAAAATAAAAATCTAAAGGTGCCACCTGTTGATATAGGGAAAAATTATTTGGTATAAAAGTTGATGGTTCTTTTAAGCCATTTTTTGTTATATCAGATCCTTTGTATGCAGGAATATACCCTTCTCTTGCCTCTCCTGAACAATATTTTTTGTTGTTTCCAGTGACTATTCCGATGCCATAATGTGCGTTTCCTTTTAATGTTATATGCTTTATATTAAAAAGATGCTTGAGCACTTCATTGTCTTCTTCTGTGCAGCTGGTGTTTAAAATGGATTTTGAATTTTTTGTAAATGAATGCTGAACTCTTAAGTGACTTTCATTCTTGGCGAAGCAACATACAATATTTTTTTCATCGACCGCATTTTTTTCTAATATCATCCCCTTTGCCTTGGTAACAAGCCCGCAGAAAGGCTTGCCGAAATCAATAATACTCCTTATTTTATAAGAAAGAGCTTTTTTTCGCGCATTTTCAAATACAGAAACATTAAAAAATGCATCTTGAAGCAGGAGTCCTAATGCCCCATTTTTTTTTAATATATTTAAGCATAAATAAAAAAATAGCTCGCTGGTGTCATTAATATTTTCACATTTAAATTTTAAAGACAGTTTTTTTTTCTCTTCTCTTGATATTTTTTTTCCCCACGGCGGGTTAGTAAAAACAACATCAAAATTATCTGATATATTTTTATCAAATATATTTTCTTGAAATATATTTGATAAATTTTTATTAAAATAAACAGCAAGTCTTTTCCTAGCTATTTTTACCGCTATGCCATCTATATCGAAACCATAAATATTTTCTTGTTTAAACCCATATCTCGCTGCGGCGACCAGAAAATTCCCTGTGCCGCAGCAAGGATCGCAGAAGATTATCTCGGAACGATCTGCTGGGAGATGTTTAAAAAATTCATTGACGATATTTGCTGGAGTATAAAATATTCCTTCAATATTTTTATAGGATTCAGATAGCTTTCGTTCATAAATGCTGCCAACCTCTTCAATATCAATGCACTCTTCATCAAGAATGGTGTTGATATATTTTTCAACAGCAGAATGATTATGGCTGTCCTTAACTGATTTATTAGCGCGTTTATTCAGCTTTTCTGCGCCAATCACATTTTTTTTAAATTTTTCAAAAGAATCTATCGATATAGAATTTTTCTTGTCTTTCTCAAGATACCCTGTTTTTATCCAGTTCCTGACTGTAGCAACGGAAACACGCAATTCTGCTGCTGCTGCATCTATACATATAGAATCATTTGGCTTGAGATTAAAAAGCATCTGCTGCTGCATTTTTTTACAAAAATATGTTGAGTTATGACCAAAGAAAAGGGGGTTTGCGAAATCAGCACATCATCTCGTCCCGGTTTTTCTGGGCGATGTCTTCAAATTCCTTTTCCACACGCATCAGCGCGTCATAGACATCCGGGTCGAAATGCTTGCCGCGCCCTTCCTCCTTTGCAATGATCCGCATGGTCTGCTCGTGACTGAGCGCGGGCTTGTAGGAACGCCGGGTGCGGAGCGCGTCATAGACATCGGCCATCGCCATGATCCGGCCTGCCAAAGGAATGTCGCGGCCAGCCAGCCCTCTGGGGTAGCCGCTGCCGTCGAATTTCTCATGATGGCTGCCGACCAAGTCTTTCGCGCATTGCAGAAAAGCCATCGGCTCGCCCGCCATTTTGGCCAGCTTGTCAATAACCTCCTCGCCGTAGATGGCATGCTTCTTCATGATCTCAAACTCGTCGGGATTCAGGCGACTTTTCTTGAGCAGAATTGCGTCCGGGATGCCCACCTTGCCGATGTCATGCAGTGGCGCGGTTTTGTAAAGAAGGGTGATGTACTCCGGCGTGAGGACTTCCAAAAATTTTCCTGATCGGAACAGTTCTTCAGCCAGTGCTTTGACAAAGGCCCTGGTGCGCTGGATGTGGCCGCCAGTGTCGGTGTCGCGGTGCTCGGCAAGCTCGCCCATCGCCACGATGGTGATGTCTTTAAGCAGGACGGTTTCTCTGGTGCGGTCCAGCACTGTCTGCTCCAGATCCATCCGGTAACGGTGCAGCTCCAGATGATTGCGCACCCGCGAGCGCAGCTCAACCCCATGAAAGGGCTTGGTGATGTAGTCCACGCCGCCAAGCTCGAAGCCTTTGGCCACGTCCTCTGGTTCAGACCTTGCGGTGAGAAAGATGACCGGGACAGCGCGGGTCTCCTCCATTTTGCGGATCTCCCGCATAGTCTCGAATCCGTCCAAGCCAGGCATCATCACGTCCAGCAGCACAAGGTCAGGAGCCCGGCTGCGCATCCGCTCCAAGGCCTGCTCGCCGGAGGTGGCGTAAGCGAACTCCATGTCCAGATTTTTCAGATGCGCCAAGGCGATCTGGATGTTTTCCGGCACGTCGTCGACAATGAAGACCAAGGGCTTGTTCAGTCGGCTTCTCATTGTGTCTCCCCTGCGATCTTACGGAGAACAGTCAGCACCTGCTCAACGCCCCGGATGTCCATGTCCAGCGCAAACCGTTTCATCTCCCTTCCCAACGCAGCCAGAGGGGCGGTGTCCGTCTTTAATCCCTGCTCCTCCATCGTCCGGCCCAAGGAAAGCGCATCCTCCAAGTTGCCGCTCATCTGCGCATCAGCATAGGCTGCGTCTAACTCGCCGCTCCATGCCGTCCGCATCTGATCCAAGTCTGATGAGACCGGCATAGTCCACGGGCGGTGTGTTTCGGCAGGCGGGACGCTCTTGCTGGCAGGAAGATACTTTTCCACCACTTGGCGCAGCTCCTGCAGATGAAAGGGTTTGGGCAGAAAATCTTCAAACAGCGGCTTCAGACTGTCGCGCTCCAGCATCAGACCGGTCATCACCACGATGGGTGACTGGGCTGTCCGCTCGTCCTCCTTGAGCTGCCGAGCGAGATCCCTGCCGTCCGCGCCGGCCAAGTCCAAGTCCATCAGAATCAGGTCCGGCTGCTCGGCCAAAGCCAGCTCCAAACAGCTTTCCGGTGTGGAAGCCTCCAGCACCTGGATCGGTGAGTTAGTGAAATAGAGCTTGATCAGATGTGACATCTCTGGCATGTCATCCACCACCAGCATGACCGGCCCGCGTCTGCTCTCCGCCGCCGCACGCACACAGCTCAGGCTTGGCGGATTGATGTCCGAACTGGTACGCCGCGCGGTTTTGGCAGGCATGGCAAAGGTGAACGAGCTGCCTTGGCCTTGGGTGCTCTCGACATGCAGGCTGCCGCCCATCATCCGGGCGAGACGAACGCAGAGCGTGAGGCCGAGGCGGGTGCCGTCATGCAGACGGACCTTGCCGTCCTCCTGCTCAAACAGCTCGCGCAGCTCGCGCAGCTCCTCCGCAGCTATGCCGCAGCCGCTGTCCTCCACTTGAAAGGACAGCTCCCAGCTGTTTTCCAGCTTGTCCGGCCTGCCGCTCACAGAGAGTGCTATCCGCCCTTGGCTGGTGAATTTGACCGCGTTGCTGATCAGGTTGACCAGCACTTGGCGGCAGTGCTCCGCGTCCATGACGTACATTTCCGGCAGATCGGGCTGGATCAAGCAGGAGAATTCCAGCTTCTTCGCCCGGATCTGGTCAGAGAACAAGTCGGCGGCCTGTTCGATCACCGCACAGAGATTGGCGGCGGCTTTCATCACCTTGACATTGCCGCTCTCCAGCTTAGACAGCTCCAGAACGTCATTGATGATTGAGACCAAGGCCGCCCCGTTCTTGCGGATGGCACCGACAAAACGCTGCTGCTGCTCGCTGAGGCCGGAATCCGACAAAATCTCCGCGTAGCCGATAATGGCGTTCATCGGGGTGCGGATGGCGTGATTGATGTTGGCGATGAATTTGCGCTTGAGGCGGTTGGCGGCCATGAGCTGCTCTTCGGCGCGGCGCAGAGCAGCTTCTTGGCCGATGGTCAGCTCGTGCAGGCCGCGTCCGATGCAGAGGACAGTCTCGTTTTCAGCCTCAAGCTGTAGCAGGGTCAGCTCGGCGAACACGGTTTTGCCTTCTTTGCCGGTCAGCCGGGAATGAAAGATACGGGAGCCGCCGCTGCGCAGCTCGGCCAGATGCTCTTTGAGACCGGGAAGATGCGTTTCCAAAGTCTCTGCGGACAAGCCTGCGCCGCTGCTGTCTTTCAGCCCGGTTGCCTCCTGAAAAGTGCGGTTGGCTGCTTTGACCGCGCCGCTGGAGTCAAGGAAGAAGGCGGAGCAGGCCAGCGCATCAAAAATGTGCAGCAGCAGAGTCCAGTCCTGTCCGCCAAGCAGCGGCAAGAGCGGCGTGTTCCGGCAGTCTTCATTCATCTGCGCAGCCATTCGACGATTTCTGCGGCGATGTCCGCGTTCTCCCGGCCCTGCACGGCAACTTCAAAATCCGCCGCTTGGCGATAACGCGGCAGTCGTTCCGCAAAAAGGGCCTCGGCGCGGACCATGTCTTGAAGCAGGGGGCGCTTCTTCATCTTGCTCTCCGCATTGGGTGCGCTGCGTAAGGCCTTGATGATGCTCTCCAAGTCGGAGTGCAGATACACCACTTTGCCCAGCTGCTTGAGATTGCTGACATTGAAAAAACCGCCACCCGCAGAGACGATGGTGCCGCTCACCTGCCGTTCCAGCCAGTCGGCAGCCTGCTGCTCCAGCCGCCGGAAATGCGCCTCTCCCTGCGCCGCGAAGATGTCACGGACTTTCGTCTTGACCATGCTTTCAATCAGGTCGTCGGTGTCCACCGCAAAGCGGCCTGTCAGGGCGGCCAAGGCGCGGGCTGTCCTGCCCTTGCCCACGCCCATGAAGCCGATCAGAATGATGTTGTCTGCCATGGCTTGCTGTTGTGTTCCGCCCGCCGCAGCGGGCGGCTTAATTTGTCTGCCGGATTCCAGATTGTAAAACGGAATGAGCGAGCTGTAAAATGAATTTTCAGTCGCCGCGCTTGGCTCAGGCCAAAAAACTGCCTCCTTGACAAGCGGAAGAGCATTTTTTAGGATGACTGGGCGGCATTCCGCTGCGGACTCTCCATTTCATCCATAGGTAAAACGGCCATGCTTCAAAAACTGTTTCCCAGCCTTCTGTTGGTCTGTTTCGCCGTCTCCGCCTTTGCCGAACCTGTGCCGGTGCTGGTTTCCATTGCCCCGCAGAAATGGCTGGCCGAGCAGGTTGGCGGCAGTCAAGTCAGCGTCCGCGCCCTGCTTGACAAGGGCCAAGATCCGCACGGAATTCAGCCCACGCCTGAGCAGGTGACAGCCCTGTTCCGCTCCAAAATATATTTTTCCGTTGGTTTAGAGTTCGAGCGGGAGCTGCTGGCCAAGGTCAGACAGTCAGCTGACGGGGTGCGGGTGGCTGACGTGTCCGCCGGGATAAAAAAAATCTCCATGACCGGGCACGATGACGAGGACGGTCACAGCCATGACCACAGCGGTCTTGATCCTCATATTTGGCTTGCTCCGCAGAATTTGCAGCAAATGGCAGCAAACATGGCCGCCGCCCTGAAAGAAACGGATCCTGCCAATGCCGCTGTCTATGAAAAAAATCTTCAGGCTGTGACTGCTGCGCTGGCCGCGTTGGACGCGGAGCTGAAGACTGAGCTGGCTCCGTTCAAGGGACAGGCTTTCCTTGTCTATCATCCGGCCTTTGGCTATTTCGCCCATGCCTATGATTTGCGCCAAGAGGCGGTGGAGATTGAGGGCAAATCGCCTTCGCCCAAGCAGCTCTATGACCTGATCAGCAAGGCCAAGCAGACAAAGGCGCGGGTGGTCTTTGTCCAGCCGCAATTTGACCGCAAGAACGGGGAGACCGTGGCCAAAGCCATTGGCGGCAGTGTGGCCGTCCTTGATCCGATGGCTGCGAATGTGCCGGAGAACCTGCGCTTGATGGCCAAGGCGATCAGCGCGGCACTCGGCGGAAAAGAAAAAGAATGACTGAAGCCGCCATAGAAATCCGGGAACTCAGCTTCTCCTACAGCCACGACATCCCGGTTCTGAGCAATGTCCAGCTCGACATCTGGCCGCAGGATTCGGCCTGCATCGTCGGGCCGAACGGCGGCGGCAAGACCACGCTGGTCAAACTGATTCTTGGTCTGCTGGAGCCGGACAGCGGCAGCATCCGCATCGGCGGCCTTCCTCCGGCTGAAGCTCGGACGCGGATCGGCTATGTGCCGCAGTACGCCCGCTACGATGCCTGTTTTCCCATTTCCGCGCTGGAAGTGGTCTGCATGGCCCGGCTTGGCGGCACCTTCAGCGGCAGATACACGAAGCATGACAAACAGTCGGCCACGGACGCACTGGCGGCGGTGCATCTCGCTGATCTGGCGCGGCGGCCTTTCGCCGCTCTCTCCGGCGGGCAGCGGCAGCGGGTGCTGATCGCCCGAGCCTTGGCTTCCGGCGGCGACATCCTCATTCTTGACGAACCCACAGCCAGCCTTGACCGTGAGTCTGAGCAGCAGCTTCTTGGTTTGCTGGCCGAGCTGAACAAGAAAATGATCGTCCTGATGGTGACGCACGAAGTGGGTTTTTCCTCGACCTTTTTCAAGCGGATCATCTGTGTCAACAATCAGGTTTATGTCCACCCGACCAGCGCACTGACCGGCGAGCTGATCCGCGAAATGTACGGCGGCGATCTGCGCATGATCCGCCACGACCACCGCTGCTGCCCTGAAGGCCACGAACATGACTGAGCTGCTCGCCGCCCTGCTTGCCCCTGATCTGCCCTTCCTCCGCTACGGCCTGCTCACCGGCCTGCTGGCCTCGATTTCCTTCGGCATCATCGGCACCTTTGTCGTGGTGCGGCGGATCAGCTATTTGGCCGGAGCGATCTCGCACTGCATTTTGGCGGGCATCGGCGGCGGACTGTACTTGCAAACTGTGGCAGGCATCTCCTGGTTCACGCCGATGCAGGGCGCAGTGATCGTCGCTTTGCTTTCCGCCGTGATTCTCGCCCAAGTCAGCCGTCATGCCGGCCAAAGAGAAGACTCGATCATCGGCGCGCTCTGGTCGGGCGGGATGTCCATCGGCTATCTCTTCATCGCCAAAACGCCGGGCTATTTCGACCCGAATTCCTATCTGTTCGGCAACATTCTCCTGATCACCAAGCAGGACATCTTCTTTGTCGCCGGGCTGGACATCCTCATTCTCGCCGTGGTCGGCATTTTTTACAACAAGCTGCTCGCCCTCTGTTTTGATGAGGAGTACGCTTTGCTCCGAGGGATTCGCACCAGATGGCTGCATCTGCTCCTGCTTTGTCTGACCGCGCTGACCATCGTTCTCCTGATCCGCATCGTCGGCATCATCATGGTCATTGCCTTGCTCACTTTGCCCGCGGCCATCGCAGGAAATTTCGCGGCCAGCATCCGTCAGATGATGCTCTTGGCCATCGTGATCTGCGCGGTCTTCATCACCGCCGGTCTGGGCGCGAGTTTCTACCTCAATCTGCCCAGCGGCTCGGTGATCATTCTGATTGCGACCGGGGCGTATCTCTTCAGTCTGTTCTTAGACCGCCGCGCAGCAAAAAAATGAGTCAGAAAAGGGCTTGAGGGAAAAAACAGCTTGCTATACAATGCAAGCAGCAGATGATGCGCTGTTTTTTTTTCTTCATGAGGAGGAGACCATGACCAAGCTGAAACTGACCGCCGCGTTCGCCCTTTTTTCCGCCGCCGCCCTGAGCGGCTGCACTGTCTGCGTCGACTGCGAGCCTCAGTCTGCGCGGAACGCTCCGCTGGGCAGACAAGAGAACACCTACTACTACTCTGACAGCTGGACAGAACCTCGCCGCCAGACATCATGGCCTGCGCCGCGCACCGCCGTTTCCACGTCTTACTATTCCAGCGCACCGGTCATCTCGACACCAGTCACATCCTACAGACCTCTGCTGCCGCCGACGTGGCGGCCAACGTCGCGTCCGGCGTTTTATTCCCCTCAGCGTTCCCGATATGCTGCGTATGCGTATCAACAGCCAGCCGCGCGCCTGAACCAGCAGTACAGCTCTTGGCCGAGCTTCACGCCGCCGCAGCTGCCTTCCGCAGAATGGCAGGCCCGCTTCATCGGCCAGAATCCCCAAGTCATGTACTATTATCCTCCGGCGAGTCCCTTCGCCAATGCCATGGGCAGCAGCATGGCGCGGAGATATTGGGCCTCTCCTCCTCCTGCGGCGTTCTCCGACGGCTATCTTCCGGCTGATCCTGGCCCGGTCTGGCAGTATCCTTAAATTTTTCCGCAGGAATTTTTTTCAGCCATGCCTGAGGCATCTGTTTTGCCATCAGACATGGCTGTCCGGGGGTGTTCACCGCAGCTTTCCTGAATTGTTTTATTTTTCCGCCGCCTGCGCCGGGAGAAAGCGCGTCGCGCTTGGGGCGGAGCACGTTTGCTTTGCCCTGATTCCAATTGGAATCAGGGCAAAGTCAATTGGAATTGGAGCGTTTCCGATTGGAATCGGGGCAATTCAAATTGGAATCAGGGCAATTCCAATTGGAATCGGTCTGATTCCAATTGGAACCGGGTTGATTCCAACAGGAATCGTGTCAATGTCGATTGGAATTGGGGCGTTTCCGACAGGAATCGTGTCAAAGTCAACCGAAAACAGGGCGATTCCAATTGGAATCAGGCCGATTCCAATCGACATTGCCCCGGTTCAAGTTGGAATCAGGCCGATGCAGCCGCGTTTTTTGGCCGCTGCGGCAGGCTTTCAGCCGGAGCGGGCCGGTTCCGCCGCGCAGGACGCGGCGTTGCTTTGCTGCGAAAACAACGGCACGTTCATGCAGGCGGGGTTTCTTGAATCCTGCTGCGGGAGGGCGTATAATGCAGCGCAGGATGTTCACTCAAACCTCACGGAGGTCAGATCATGAAGACAGGAAAGATGCTGCTGATTCTGACGGCTGCTGCCGCCATGTTGAACATGAGCGGCTGTTATTATTACCCGCCTCCGGCAGTGGTCGCGCCTGCTCCTGGTGTTGTGGTGCCTGCGCCGAGCATAGTCGTGCCCCCGCCTCACACCCGGATCATCGTGCCTGCGCCGCATTATCGGCACAACCGCTATTATTACGATGATTATCGGTACCGCCATCACCGGCGGCATTACCGGTAGCAGCGGATTCTGCTGCCGAGGCGCAGGATGACGTTGCCGCTTTCCGCAAGGTTGTCCCTGCGCCTGTTCTTTTCCTGTTTCTCCCGTTTTTCCTCAAAAAAAAGCCTTGAAAATGTGGCAGTCCGCAGTATAATTTGCTTTATTTGAGACCTTCCATTCATGAAAGTTCTCTGACATCCACATCAACTTGTGAGGAAAGATCATGAAATTTGTTAAATTGTCCGCTCTGCTGCTGGCTGCTCTGCTCTTCTCCGCCTGCACTGTGTATCATCAGGAAGCTCCAAAATCCTCCGGCCCCAGCGGCCCGGAGCAGCAGACCAGCCATAAAGGCATGTAGCAGATCACTGCTCCGCGCTGAACCCCTTTTCAGGATTCTCTTTCTGTGTTGAGAGGGAATCCTGATTTTTTTCTTTCTTTTATCCCTTCAAAGCAGCGCCTCTGTTCAAGTCTCAAGAAAATCAGGCAAGGCTCTTGACACTCAATTTTGACCGCTGTAGCATGGATGCTGAGGATAAGATTGTTTCAAATATTTGGATTGGTAAAAACCGGACACAGTGGCCGGGACACTCAAAAAGGAGAGCACATAAAATGAACAAGGTTGTCATTCGGACTTTCGCTGCTGCCTGCCTGCTGGCTTTGGCGGCGGCTCCTTCTGTATTTGCAACTGATCTGACCGCAGATCAGGCTTTGACCAAGCTGAAAGACGGCAACGAGCGTTTTGTCGGCGGCAAATCCATGCATCCGCACACTGACGCGGCCCGCCTGATTCAGGCAGGAACCGAAGATCA